>NZ_JBPFDN010000009.1:0-232231 GCF_059414985.1 Arthrobacter sp. SAFR-044
TCGGCAAGATGCAACCGCCGAATAAGCGCCCAATCCTCCACTGTGATCACCCACCCAATCGTTTGGAACAGGTGGCTACGTTTTCAACCGTCACAATGGCTCAGTTTTCGACCGTCACCGACACTACGGATCTACTTCGCTGAACGATCCAGCCCTTGGCAACGCGGAGCTAACGAGAACTTCAACGGCCTAGTGGAGTGGTCCCCGGAAGTTGGACACCCAATTTAGGATCCTTCTTCCAGGAGTAGTCAGATGTACTTGAGAAGCACGTTGTGTCACTCCGATGCAGTGTCGGCTATCGAGTTGTTCGAGCAAGGGCTGACTGCGAAGTCCGTCGCGCTGACTCTTGATTTAGCACCTAACCCTGTCCAAATGTTGTATCAACGATGGCAGGTAAGGGGATCGGGTGCGCTGATGACAAGAGACCGTAGGCAGTACGACATCGAAACCAAGCTCTTGATCGTTCGACGTCATCTTCAGGGCGTGTCCGGACGCGTCCTGGCGAAGGAGTACGACCTTCCCTCTCCCGGCACCGTCACGAACTGGACGAGAATTTACCGGCGCGAGGGTGAAGACGGCTTACGCCCGAAGAGACGGGGCCGGCCACCGGTCAGTCGCGAGAATCCAGTTCCCGAGAGCGAGGTCGAGCAACTCCGAAGGGAGAACGAGCGGTTGCGTGCGGAGGTGGCGTACCTGGGAAAATTGCGGGCCTTGAGGGCACAGGAACGACGCTGAAAGTTCAAGCGATCAATGACCTCAAGGCCCACCACCGGTTGCAGCTGCTGTTGCATCTGGCAAAGATTCCCCGGTCCACTTTCTACGACCACCGCAACCGGCTCACCCGGCCGGATCGGCAGGCGGAACTCAAAGAAGCCATTCGTGAGGTCTTCACGCAGGCGCGAAGCGCTTACGGGCATCGACGTGTCCTAGCCATGCTCCTACGACAGGGATGGACAGTGTCGAAGAAGACCGTGCTGAAGCTCATGCGCGGGCTCGGATTGCAAAGCCCGGTCCGTCGCCGGCGCAGATACAACTCCTTCCGCGGCGAGGTCGGTAAGACGGCTGAGAACGTGTTGAACCGCAAGTTCGAGGCCGCCGTCAAACACACCAAGTGGGCCACCGACGTCGCACTCCTCTCTGCGCGATCGTATCTGGGCGGAACTCGCGGCATTCGGCCCGTTTGCAGTCCACACGGACACAAAAGGACTCGATCCCGGCGGCATATCCACGCCCGTGCCTCGAGCAACGGGCGGTGAAACGGTCATCGCACGCTTTGCCATCGCTTCAGGACCGGGCACCGGCGCCGACGCACCCGAATGCTTGGCTACGTTCAAGCCTGATCGCCCCGACCCCCACCACGCCGCATTTCTCCTCACAGTCCTTACGAACGAGTTGACCGAGTTTGCCAGGACACGGCAGCTCTCAGGGCTTGCACAGACCATCAGATGGATCGGTTTGGTGAAAGGCACCCCTCACAGCCTGAACGTCGACGGAGTCCCGGTCCTTGGTGGGCGTTACTAGCGGACGGTGCAAGCGGGATTGCCTGTGAGCATCACGACCGAATAATGATGTGGCTCGGGACGGAGCACGCAGTAATACCCCGCTCGATCTCCACAAAAATCATGACCAGCACAGGGTGGCAGGAAGACAACTACTGACTGCCAACCTGTCTCACAGCCCTAGCGTTTCGAGGCAGCCGGGCAGCAGGCGAGAGCTGGCCTGACTGCCTCTTACACCCGCTCGGAGGGCATCTGAAGGTGACATGGAGGGTCCCCGAAGCACCGTCATTCATCACCGCAAATCAACCCAAGTCGCAGACACCTTGTGCTTCAAGAACCACTTTCCAGGCACCGTGATCGAAAGGTTTGCGGCCCAACCCGACATCGGACTCAGTCCTCATGTCAATGACGCTCGACCAGTGAGCCATTGTGAGGGCTTGGAAACTGAGCCACCCGTTCCGAACGATTGGGTGGGTGATCACAGCGGAAGATTGGGCGCTTGTCGGGCCATTGCATCTGACCGCGGGTGAGTCGATGAGATCGATAGCTTTGAGGTTGGAGATCTCCAGGAACACGGTCGCGAAAGCAGTGAGCGCTGACAGTCCCCCGCCTTACGTGCGGGCGCCGCAGGACTACGGAATCAAGGCTGTGGAACCCGCCATCGCTGACACCTCACGGCCCTCCAATAAAGCAGACGTAAGTGTGGACACTGTCCACCCCCCTCTTTGGCAGGACAAACCTCGGGGCCGCGACTCTCGCGGGCACGCCTAAGACCGCCTCCCAAGGGCGCCCATAAGCGAGAACGCGAAAACATGCGGAGTCCGGAGCAGTCCGGTCCGGCTACTCCCCAGTAATGGGCAAGAAGCGTTGACATTGTCAACACCCCTTATTTCACCAGTATCGAACCCGCTCGAGGCCTGCACCGACCTCATGACTTCGGAAGAAGGTCCATCCGTAACGGCGCATACCAATTGTGCGCGTACCTGTTGCCCCGCTGAAGGCAAAGTGGGCCATCGGTGAAGCTGAGGAATGGCTGCCCACAGCGGGTCGAAGCTTAGTGCCCAAGCGCCAAAGGGAAATTCCTCCAAACGTTGAAGCAGCAGACCTGAGCGGCTGACTACAACCGGACATAGAGCTTGGGCGAAACAGCCTGAAGGGCCCGCAGGCAGGTTAGCCCAGCGGCGGCCGCTTGGCTGCCGCCGTGAAATCCTCGCAGCTTACAGACTCCAGCTCGTTCCTGTCGTTGTTCAGCACCAGCAACCTGCTGCCAGCCATGTCCCTTACTTCCTGCGGAACGTTCGCGGGAGGGATGGTTCCTACGCTGTAGATGCTCTTCGGGTCCTCCAGGTTTCCTGACACTGTTTGCTGGTTCTGGACAACGATCCGATACTGCGAGACCGTCCCCATATGGTCGTACTTGTAGTTAATGCCAAGAGCGGGACACTTGCTGTCATACACCTCCACCCGTGTAAACGCGTCCGCCAGAGCGGTATCAGGAATCCCATAGATGGTAAGGTCGGCTCTCCACAGCGCGTCGTCACCTACGCCTGCAAGTCCGGGTTGTCTGCAGCCCTCCACCACATATGTCGAGGGGTTCCGGTTCTCTCCCTTCCGGACCGGTATCCCCTTCGCATCAGGATACTGTCTATGGCACTCGGCGACCGGGTCCTTGGGAACCTGCGCGGCCGTAACGCCCCAAACTGAGAGGGCCCCTCCCACCAGGATCGGGACAACTACCTCCGGCCGCTTCCAGAAGTTTGACCAGGTAACTTTGTGGCTGCTGTCATTCTCGGCCGGCACGTTTTGCTGGACGTCCATAGCCGGGAGTATCCGCTGAGCCTTCCGGGCGGTCAACGACACGCACCCTATGCCGGAGAGATTGGGTACCCCTAATTTTTTCCACGGCGAATCGGGCAGAATGGGCGCATGTGCGCCACATGCGTGATGTCCAAGGTCGCCGAAGACCTTCTGAGCGATTTGAGGCCAAGGAGTTGCACCCCGCCCCGCCTAACTGGAACGAGGCGCCGACTCAGGCGGTGCCGTGGGAGCGGCTGGATGACACCATCGAGCGGCACCTGCTGGTCGCCCCGCAGAGAAAAGCGGGCTTTGGACGGAATTGTTGAAGCCATAAAAGACCCCGCACTTTGAACGGCGCTCCGATTTGTCGCCACGCCTTTGGTTGACGCCTCTACTATCTAAAGGTGTTTACGGAACGCTCGAAAGCCCCCCGCCCCGGGATGCGCAGCGGGACTTCCAGGCCCTGGAGGGCGTCCAGAGTTCAGTCCACATTGAGTTCTTCACGGTTAAAGGTTGCTCATCGACGCTTCGCGCGATACCAGCACGTCGAAAATGTCAAGCTTTGTCAACACTAAAAACTGAAAAAGCCTCTGACCTGCGGAAACACTGTGCCCGAGGTGGGACTCGAACCGTCTTCCAGCCGTTGCAAACACTGAGAACCCGCGAAAACATACGGAATCCGAAGCAGTTCTCCGGCGGTACGAGGCACTCCGCTACGAAAAGTGCGGACATTGTCCACACCCCTCCGCTGGGGCCCAATTTCTCGAACTCGGCTGGGCGTCTTCTGGGCGAACTCATGCCCGCCGATCACCACCGCCCCGTAGCTTCGAAAACGGTAGCCGACCAACGATTCAACTCGGACGGCAGTGTAGTCATTCTGGACGGCGCGATGATAGCTGGGCGGGTCCTCAGTGCAACCAGGGCGCTTTCGCGCCGGCCCCGGGAACGGGAAACTTCCCCGCGACGTGACTGCTCCTTCAGCCGGACAAAGTTTCCGAACTCTGACGCGGGTCCCCCAAGTTGCACTCCCGCCCCTCCACCAGCTACTGCTCCCCTACCAGAACGACGAACTACCTCAACGACCAGAGCGATATCAGGATTGCAAGGCCGGAACGCCAAACACGGCCGTTCACGGTGTCACGCCATGAGACCAGGTCTCAGTGGCTAATTGACGGAACCACAATTATCGGCTCTTGAAAATATGCGGGAACGGGCGTAGGCACGGCTGGTTCAGCTCCGGACAATCGGCGGTAGGTCGGCCGTGACCTTGCGGGCTCGTAGGGTGCCGCGCGTGGCGGCGAGCCAGCATCCGGCCATCATCAGCGGGAAACCGATCAGCAGGCCGACCGTCAGCGGCTCGCCAAGAATGAGAGTGCCCAGCACGATGGCAACGACGGGGTTGACATACGTGAACAGCGGCGCCCGCACCGGGCCCACCCGCGCGATCAGCGCAAAGAAGGTGATAAACGCCAGCGCCGTGCACAGGACGGCCAGTGCGATGAGCGCTAGCGTGCCCTCGAGGGTCGGCACCTGGTGCTGCGTCAGGAACGCGATCGGCGTGTAGAAGATCCCTACCGCGAGGAGCGCGAGGGTGATGGAGCCGAGCGGGGGCACGTCGCGCAGCTTGGTCGCGATCACGAACGGCGCGATCGCGTACATCAGCGCGACCAGCAGGACTTCGCCGACGGCGATGAGACCATTCCCCCCTTCGACTGCGAGGCCCGGCCCGGCGACCATCACGAACACGCCGACGAAGCCGACGAAGAGTCCGATGCTGCGCCCCGGGCTGAGGGCCGACCGGTCACCGCCGCCGAACGCGATGATCGCCGCAAACAGCGGGACCGTCGCGACGAGCAGGCCCGTGAGCCCCGACGGCAGTGTTTGCTCGGCATGACCGAGGAGCAGGAAGGGCCCGGCCATCTCGATGGCGCCGAACAGCAGCACCCAGCCGATCTTCGCGAACGCGGGTCGCAGTGCCTTCTGCCGGATGGCGAACGGCAAGAGGAGCACGGCGCCGAGCAGAGTGCGGCCTGCCACCACCGCAGCTGGAGAGTACGACTCGACGGCGACGCTGATGAAGAGATAGGGGGTGCCCCACAGCACTGCCATCGCGGCGAATAGCAGCCACGCGCGCGTGTCGTAGCGCTGCGAGGAGTTCATATGGCGACCCCCTCGGCTTCGCCACACACATACTCGCGCAGGATGGCAGCCCAACGCTGTCGATGCAGCAGGAATGGCGCCATGACGAGAGCCGCTATGACTACACGTGCGGCAGCGATCCAGAGAGGTTCGACGTCCCTCGGTGCAATCTCGATGAAGAGATAAGGCACTCCCCAGAGGAGTGAAACCAGGGCAAACAGACACCACGCGCTTGCTTTCACGCTACACGTGGCCGGTCGCCAAGAGAGATTGTTCCAACATGGCATCCAGTGTAGGAAGAATGCAAAGGTCGTGGGAAGGCAACTCGTAAAGTTCGAGAGTAAAACAGTATCCATTTGGAAAGCTGACAGCCTAAAATTTAATCCATGGTGGCTCTGGATGGTGTTGATTGGGAATTGTTGCGGCTGCTGCAGGAAGATGCCCGTCTCGGATACCGAGAGCTCGGGCGGCACGTAGGTTTGACTGCCCCTGCAGTTGCTAGCCGAGTGCGACGTCTTGAGCGGCACGGGGTGATAACTGGCTACAGTGCCCGTGTCGATCCCCTTGCTGCTGGATACGCGGTTGAAGCTTTCATTCACATTGAAAGTACCGGCAAGCTGCAATCCTACGGAATTGCAACCCAAGCTATAGCCGACCCGTATGTACTTGAGGATCATCGGGTGGCGGGCCAGGACGATCACATCTTGCGTGTGGTCGCGGAGACCATCCGCGACTTGGAACCTTTCATCGACTCGCTCCACGATAAGGGCAGCTCTGCGACATCTTTTATCTTCTCGTCGCCCAAGCGCTGGGCTCCGGTTGTTCAGCCGGGGGCCAGGAAGCCAGGGAGCCAGGACAACAGGCCCAGCGACGGACCTCCAGGAGTCGGAACGCCGAAGTAGGTTGCCGCCGCCCACAACCCCGGGACAATTCTCCGCAGGTTATCCACCGCTACTGCTGCTAGGGAGCTACCCAAACGGCTCCCGATTTCCAGCCGTGGATAACCCGAATTGACCCCAGCCATGGACCGCTCTATGTGACAGTAGGTCCGGGTAGCAGGGGCACGTATCCAGGCTTGGGCAGGATGACGGAAGGCTGGATATCAGCTCTTTGAAAAGCCCCGGAGAGGAACTGAAAGGCCCTCTGTTACCTCCGGATGAGAGCTCCGTCAGCCAGCAGCGGAGCAGAAGACAATGCCTATCAGATTGAGGGTATTGGCCGCCGCAGGAGCATGGGAGCACTCCAGACCAGCATAATCGAGGGCCTCTGCCACGAGTAGAGCGCTCATCAAGTAGTCAGTCGCACAGTTCTTCCCCAACGAGCCTTGACACTCAACCGCAGCCGTTGCAGTGGATCTGGCAGCAACACCGCGTGGCTAGTAGGAGCGGGGCAGGCCCAGGACCTTGGTGGCCACGAAGCTCTTGATCAGGTTGTTGTTGACCGGGGCCACCTGGAACATGCGGGTCTCGCGGAACTTGCGTTCGACGTCGTACTCGTCCACAAAGCCGTAGCCGCCGTGGGTGTCAAGGCAGGCGTTGGCGGCGGCCCAGCTGGCTTCGGAGGCGAGGTGTTTGGCCATGTTGGCCTCTGCGCCGCAGGGTTCGCCAGCGTCAAAGAGCCGGGCGGCCTCGTAGCGCATCATGTCGGCGGCGCGGACCTTCATGTAGGCATCGGTGATGGGGAACTGCACGCCCTGGTTGCTGCCGATCTTACGACCGAACACCTCGCGGCTGTTGGCGTACTCTACTCCCCGCGTCGTGAACCAGTAGCCGTCGCCGATCGCTTCGGAGGCCAGCAGGATGCGCTCGGCGTTCCAGCCGTCGATGACATAGCGGAAGCCCTTGCCCACCTCACCGATGACGGCAGATGCCGGGACGCGCATGCCGTGGTAGTGGATCTGGTTGGTGGCGTAGTTGAACATGGTGCGGACTTTGACCACCTCGAGCGATTCCGGCTGTTCGGCCCGGACCTGGCGCAGGTCCACCAGGAACAGGGTCAGGCCGTGGGTCTTGTCGGTGCCCTTGCCTTCGGGCTTTTCGGAGGTGCGGGCCAGGACAAAGAGGAGGTCGGATTCCTCGATGCGGCTGGTCCAGCTCTTGTGGCCGGTGATGATGAAGTCATCGCCGTCGCGTACTGCGGCTGTTTCGATGCTGGTGGTATCCGAGCCAGCCTTGTCCTCGGTGATGGAGAAGGCCTGCAGCCGCAGCGAGCCGGTAGCGATCTGGGGCAGATACTCGCTCTTCTGAGCCGCGTTGCCGTGCCTGAGCAGGGCACCCATGGTGTACATCTGCGCGTGGCATGCCGCTGAATGGCCGCCGGACTTGTTGATTTCCTCCATGATGACGGACGCCTCGGTCAGGCCAAGGCCCAGGCCGCCGTACTCGGTAGGGATCAGAGCCGAGAGCAGGCCGGCCTCGGTGAGCGTGTCCACAAACTCCTGCGGGTAACGGCGGTTGCGGTCCGTTTCGCGCCAGTACTCGTCCGGGAAGCCTGCGCACAGGAGGCGGGTCTGCTCGCGCAGCTGGTCCAGTCCGGCGGTGAGGGTATGCATCGGTTCTCCTTTGAATGGCTGACGGCGACCTTCTGTCACTGCTGGGACATGACGATACGCCAATATATTGGGAATTGGCAAGACTTGCCTTGCGTGCCCGTGGGGGATATAAAACCTTGACATTGCAGGCAACAAGCCGCGAAACTGGTCACGGATCACAATATATTGGCTCAAGGAGATCAACGATGACCAACGAAGCAACACAGGCTGCAACTACCGAAGGCCGCGTAGTAGAGGGCTGGACGGGGCGCCTGTTTGAAGACTTCTCCCCCGGGGACATCTACTACCATCCGTTCGGTAAGACCGTGACGGAGGCGGACAACCAGTCCTTCACGCTCATGACGCAGAACGTGGCCAAGACCCACGTGGACCGCAATTTCGCCAAGGCCACCGAATTCGGGCTGCCGCTGGTCAACTCCACCTTCACGCTCGCGCTGGTCACCGGCCAGTCCACCATCGACCTCTCCATGAACGTCTTCGCGAACATGGGCTGGGACGAGGTCCGCATGCCGAACCCCGTCTATGAAGGCGACACCATCTACTCCCGGTCCAAGGTCCTCTCCACCCGGGAATCCAAGTCCCGGCCCAACCTCGGCCTGGTTACCGTGGCCACCGAGGGTTTCAACCAGGACAGCAAGATCGTGATTAGCTACCGTCGGACGTTCATGGTGTATCGGCACGGTTACCTTCCGGGCGTCGAATCCGCCCGCCCGGATGAGTCCACGTTGCCCTCGATCGGGGACTTCCAGTGACGGCGCCGGCAGGAAGCCTCACCATTTCCGGCGCCGAAACCGTCGCCTCGGCAGTCACCGCATTGTTCGTTCCCGGTGACCGCCCCGAACGGTTCGCCAAGGCAGCCGCCGCGGGCGCCGGCGTCGTAATCATCGATCTGGAGGACGCGGTCGCGCCCGGCGCCAAGTCCGCTGCGTTGACTGCGGCGGTGGAGGCGGTGGCACCGTCGGACGGGGGTGCAGGAGTGCGTGCGCTAGTGCGGGTGAACCCGCAGGGTTCCGACCATTACGACGCCGACATCACCTTGCTGCTTTCGGCTTCCCGCATGCCGGGCTCGGGTCTGCTCGGCATCGTGGTGCCAAAGGCGGAAGACCCCGCCGCCCTGCGCCAGCTGCGCTCGGACATGCCAAACCACCTTGCCCTGGTCCCGCTGGTCGAATCCGCCCTCGGCGTGGTGAACGCCGTTGAACTGGCACGCGTGCCGGGCGTGACGCGGCTGGCATTCGGCGCCATCGACTTCGCCCTGGACATCGACGCCGACGGCGGAGACCGCTTTCTTGACCATGCCCGCGCCCAGCTGGTCCTCGCCTCGCGGGCCGCCGGCATCGCGGCGCCACTGGATTCACCTTCCACAGACATCAAGGACACCATCCGTGTGACGGCGTCAGCCCGGCTGGCCCGGAACTTCGGTTTCGGCGGCAAGCTCTGCATCCACCCAACCCAGCTGGCTCCCGTTCATGGGGCATTCGCACCCACGGAAGCAGACGTGGAGTGGGCACTGTCCGTCATTGGCGCCGAAGGCGGCGCGGCCCAAGTGGATGGCCAGATGATTGACCGTCCGGTCACCGAGCGGGCCAAACGCATCCTGCAGCGTGCAGGGAAGGAGCAGTAAATGGGCACCCTCCCCTTGGCAGGCATCACCGTCATCTCCCTGGAACAGGCCGTCGCCGCCCCGTTCGCCACCCGCCAACTCGCCGACCTCGGTGCCCGGGTGATCAAGGTGGAACGGGACACCGGTGACTTCGCCCGCGGCTACGACACCAAGGTCCACGGCATGGCCAGCTACTTTGTCTGGCTGAACCGGTCCAAAGAAAGCATCGTCCTAGACCTGAAGTCCGACGAAGGCATGGCGGTGCTCCGCAAGCTCGTGTCCACCGCTGACGTGCTGGTCCAAAACCTCGCCCCAGGTGCCATCGAACGCCTGGGACTGGGCCCGGACGAGGCTCTGGCCCTGAACCCGCGCCTGATCCACACTTCCATCTCCGGTTACGGCCGCGGCGGTTCCTATGAACAGAAAAAGGCCTACGACCTGCTGGTCCAGTGCGAGACCGGCCTGCTCAGCGTCACCGGCACCCCGGACTCCCCCGCCAAGGTGGGCGTGTCCATCGCCGACGTCTCGGCGGGCATGTACGCCTACTCCGGCATCCTGACCTCACTGCTGCAGCGGGCCACCACAGGCCGCGGCGACGTCCTGGAGATCTCCATGCTCGAAGCGCTGGGCGAATGGATGGCCCAGCCCTACTTCTACGCGGAATACGGCGGGGCCCCACCCGTCCGCAGCGGTGCGCAGCATGCCAGCATTGCCCCCTACGGACCGTTCGGCGCTGCCGACGGCACCGTGTTCTTCGGCATCCAGAACGAGCGCGAATGGGCCAAGTTTTGCACTGATGTACTGCAGCAGCCGCAACTTGCGCAGGACGCACGCTTCGCCGGCAACGCGCTGCGTGTGGACAACCGTCCGGCGCTGCACGAAGCCATAAACGCAGTCCTCGGGACGCTGCCGGTGGCCGAGGTCCTGTCCCGGCTGGACGCCGCGGGCGTTGCCAACGCCCAATTGCGGGACATGCACGAGTTCTCCGCGCACCCGCAGCTGGCAGAACGCAACCGCTGGCGCGATGTTGGCTCCCCAGTGGGCCCGCTGCGCAGCCTGCTCCCGCCGGTTACGTCCCGGGAAACCGACGTCAGGATGGATCCGGTGCCGGAGATCGGCGAACACACGGACAAGATCCTGGCCGAACTGGGGCTCTGAGCACAGGGCTGGCTACGCCCCGGAACCACCATCTGAGTTTCCCGGGTTACGCATTAGCCACGGCAGACCGGTAACCCCGGGCCTGCCGTGGCTGATGCCGTATGTTAGGTGGGGAAATTGATCAGAAAGAGTCCGCAGACCATGACCAGCCGCAGCCCCCGCAGCAGCGCACGCCCGCAACTGAGCGAGAAGGCAACGGCCCATATCCGGGGCCTCATCATGTCCGGTGAACTGCGGCCCGGAACGTTGGTCCGCCCCGAGACGATCGGTGAGCAACTGGGCATTTCCACCACGCCGGCACGCGAGGCGCTCCAGGCCCTCAGGGTTGAAGGCTTCCTGGAACTTGTGCCGCGGCACGGGTTCGTCGTGGCGTCACTGACCGGGCAGGACATCCGCGACCTCTTCCAGGTCCAGGCCCTTATCGGCGGGGAACTGGCCGCCCGGGCCGCCGCCAACGCCACCGAACAGGATGTCGCCGAACTCGAAGCACTGCACCACGAACTCAGCGCGGCCGCCGCCCGGAACAACCACGAACTCCTGGAAGAGAAGAACCACGCCTTCCACCGCGAGATCAACCTGATGGCCGATTCCCGAAAAACCGTCTGGGTCCTGGGGTTGGTTACCCGCTACGTTCCCCGGCAGTTCTACTCAACCATCCCCGGCTGGCCCCAAGCCACGATGGACGACCACGCCGAACTGCTCCAAAGCATCAAAGCAAAAGACCCGGAGGCGGCACGGGCCGCGATGCACCAGCACATCGTCCACTCGGGTGAGCTGCTGGCCGCCCACTTCGACGACCGCATCGCCGCAGCCCAGCGTGAGGTCCAGCCTCTTTCCTAGGCACGGTTCAGCTGGCGGGTGACGTTCTCTTCTCCCAGACGTCCGCCCCCGGACTACTGGACCCGGCGGGCGGACGGCCACTTTCCGGCACTAATCAGGCTAAGAACCGTTTCTTCCAGGACGTCAGCGACCACCCGGACGGCACTCGTGGACCTCGATCCCGTGGGCCTGGCGAGGACGATCCTCCGGGGGATCCCCGGGTTGACGATGGGGGCTGCGTTGAGGGTGCCGCCCGCCGCTTCGGCCGCCACCATGATGCCCGGCAGGACCGTCCATCCGAGCCCGCCCTGCACCAGCTGTCTCTGAACCACTGCATCATTGGTTTCCACTGCTATGTCCAGCGCCAGCCCGATTCGCGCCGCGGAGCTTTCCACGAGCGAGCGGATGCCATGCGGCGGGCTCGGCATCACAAGGGACCGCTGCAACAGGTCGCGAAGGTCCTCACCCTCAGCCGCGAGAAGGCCTTCCATTGGGGGTGCCACTGCCCATAGGTCCTCATCCAAGAGCGTTCTAACGTCAAGTGCGGCCGCCGGCGGCTGGTTGTAGGTGAGGGCAACGTCCACGTCCCCGGCCTCAAGCCAGCGGCTGAGGTGGCCGCCATACCCGGTCACTATCCGCAGCCGGACCCCTGGATGCCGCTCCGTAACGGCGGAAACCACGGGAACAGCGAGTAATGCAGCGGTGCTGGCCAGAAGGCCCACGGTCACGATTCCGTAGAGGCCCGCACCGGAGGAGCGCGCCTCCTCCCGGGCGCGGTCCAGCTCGCTAAGTGCCCGCCGTGCACGTTCGATGACCTGGACGCCGATGTCCGTTGCCCTCATCCCTGCGCGGCTCCGATCGAAGAGTACTGCCCCGAGTTCGGCCTCCAAGTTGTGAATTTGGCGGGTGACCGCGGGCTGCACCACATGCAGCAGCTCAGCGGCCCGTGTCACGCTTCCCGTGTCTGCCACCGCCAGCAGTGCCTGAAGCTGCCTCATTTCCATGGTTCCTCCGTCCGGAGCCTGGGCAGTGCTTACCTGCCGTTCCTAGGGCACGGACCTGCTCGACTCACGATCACCCTACGACATCCTTCCATCACAAAGAGGTATTTGTGACTCTGATCCATAACGCGGACGATGGAATGAATCCCGTTGGTGCCCCCCCCGACAACATCCTGATGGCACCTGACACACCTGCACTGCGCAAAGGATAGAGATGCTGCCCAACATAACCACCCCTGATCGAAAGCCGGCCGAATCCGGGCCAGAACCCAGCAGCACGCCAGACGCCGACGTCCGGCGCCCGCTGCGTGGCCGGTCCGCCGCGATGGCCCGGAACATGGAGGCGAGCCTGGCGATCCCCACGGCCTCAACCATCCGCACGTTCGAGGTGTCGGCCCTGATGCAGTGGCGGGAAAAGCTGCGTGGCGAGGGCTTCAACGTCCCCATCGCCGCCGTACTTGCCACGGCGATGGCGCGGGCCGCCCAAGGCACAGTTCCCGCCGTACGGCGCCGCATCGAAGCGGCGGAGAAGGACCTGGTCCTGGTCGAAGAAGCAACCGTGAACCTCGGCGTGGCCGTGGATGTTGAGACAGCCGCCGGCCACTCAATCATGGTCCCAGTGATCCGTGACGCCGCCAGCCTTTCCTTCCCTTCCTTTGTCAGCCGCCTCGGCGAACTGTCCCAGGCGTGCCGGGCCGGGACGGTCGCCGTTACCGACCTTCGCGGCGCCACCCTGATCCTGACAAGCACCGGCCGCTTCGGGTCCACCACCGGCGTCCCGCTGCTCCCGCCGGGCCCGGGAATCATCGTCGCGGCGGGAGCCATCGGCATCCCCGCCGGACTTGAGACACTCGCCCGCACCCAGCACGTGGATCCCGTGCTCACTCTGTCCTCAACCTACGACCACCGGGCCATCCAGGGCGCGGATTCTGGACTCTTCCTGGGGACCGTAGAGAAGCTCCTGCGCTCCCCGGAATTCCTCGCTGATCTCGAAGGCGAACTGCGCGGCACACCAGCCGGCGATGTCCTGCTGGATCTTCCCGCCCAACCGGGGTCCGAGCACGACGACATCAGGCTGGCCGAGTACGAAAGCTCCGCCAGCACCGCCGTCGCCCGGCTTGAACCGGTGCGTGCCCGCGACGAAGGATCCTGGCTTCCCGACGGTGTCGAAGTGGAATTCAGCCACCTCTCGGACCCGGAATCCCGTCAGTGGCTCGCCGAGCTCCTGCGGAACGGGACACCGTCGCCCGCTTCCTCCCGCCGCCTTCAGGCACTGCGGCTGGCCACCGAACTCGACGTCTTCGAGGCCTATCTGCAGACCCAGTTCCTGGGGCAGAAGACCCTGTCCGTCCAGGGTCTGGAAGCGACAGTCCTCGCCCTTGCCGAAATGGCCGGCCATGCTGCGGAAGCAGGTTATTCGGACGCCGTCCTGGGCATGGCACACCGCGGCCGGCTGAGCATCATGGCCCATGTCCTGAAGTGGCCGGCGGAACGTATCCTGGCGGAGTTTCTGCCCACTGCGCGTGCCTCGGAAAATGCGCCGGTAGGCGATGTACGGCAGCACCTTGGCGGTAAGGGCAGGTTTGACGACGTCGACGGCGCCTCCATCAATGTCACGCTCGAGCAGAACCCCAGCCACCTGGAATTTGTCTCCCCCGTCGCCCTCGGCGCGGTCCGCGCCAAGCAGGACCAGCTCGTGGCGGATGGGGAAAGCCGGGAGCAGGCCCGTCGCCGCGTTCTTCCCGTCCTCCTCCACGGCGACGCCGCCTTCACCGGCCAAGGCGTGGTGTACGAGACCCTGAACCTGCAGAACCTGGCGCCTTACGATGTGGGCGGAAGCATCCATATTGTCCAGGACAACCGCCTCGGCTTCACGGCCACCCCCTTCCAGCTCCGCTCCACATTGTGGCCTTCCGACGTCGTCAAGGGGTTCGATGTGCCGGTCATCCACACCGACGCCGACGACATCGACGCCAACCTGGTCGCCGCCAAGATCGCCTTCGACTACCGCGAACGCTTCGGCAAGGACATCATCGTCCACGTGCTCGGCTATCGCCGGCACGGCCACAACGAGACGGACGAGCCGCGCTACACGCAGCCTGTCTATTACGCCGACATCGACGAACACCCTCCCGTGCACGAAATCTACGCTTCCCGTCTTGAGGCCTCCGGACTGGTCCCGTCTGACTACGTGGAAACCACCAAGACCGCGTCGCGCGCTGCGCTGGTGGAGTCCTTGGAGAAAGCCCGGACGTTCGATCTGAATACCGTCGTCAACCAGGAGTTGCCTTCCCGGCCGGCCGTGCTGGCTGCCCTGGAAACCGCACCGGCCGACTGGGCCGTCCAGGTCCTCGACCTGGCGGAGCAGGACCGGGATGACTTCGCGATCCACCCGAAGCTCATGCGCCAGTTCTCCAAGCGGCTGAACACCCGGGCCCAGGACGCCATGGTTGACTGGGGCCAGGCGGAACTGCTTGCACTGAAACTGATCAACGAGGCGGGCGTGCCCATCAGGTTGACGGGCGAGGACGTTGAGCGCGGGACCTTCAGCCACCGGCACATCGTTGTCCACGATGCCACCACCGGCGACAAGGCCGAGCGCCTGGCCTTCGACAAAGCCCCGTTCCTCGTGGCAAACACGCCCCTGACCGAGGTCGCAACCGTTGGATTCGAGTACGGCTACGGCCGGACAAACACGAATTCACTGCAGATCTGGGAGGCGCAGTTCGGCGACTTCGTCAACGTGGCCCAGGTCATGTTCGATCAGTTCATCATGGCCGGACGCGACAAATGGGGCCGCGACAGCAGGCTGGTTATCCTCCTCCCCCACGGCTGGGAAAGCGCCGGACCCGAGCACTCCTCGGCACGGCTGGAGAGGTTCCTCCAGCTTGCCGCACGGAACAACTCCCGCATCATGATCCCCACAACAGCGGCCCAGTACTTCGCGGCCCTGGTAGGAGCAGCGGCGGCCGATGACCCGCGGCCGCACGTGATCTTCACCCCCAAGTCCCTCCTCCGGGCAGAGTCGGCCAAGTCACCTGTGGCCGACTTCGCACCGGTCCGGTTCAACCCCGTCCTCTCCAGCGGGGCCTCCAGCGAGCACACCCGCAGGCTGCTGCTCTGCTCCGGGAAGGTCGGCGTCGAAGTCAAGGACCGCCTCGGCGACGGTGTGCGGCTCCTGCGGCTCGAAAGCCTCTACCCATTTCCGCAGGAGGAAATCCTGCAAGAAGTCGCCGCCGCGGCCAGCCTCGAGGAAATCGTCTGGCTGCAGGAAGAACCGGAGAACATGGGCGCCTGGACCTACGTCCTTCCCAAACTCCTGAAGCTGGGCCTGGGCAAGTTCAACCTCGGCTACGTGGGCAGGCCCGAAGCGGCTTCCCCCGCCGACGGCTACTCCGCTGCACACAAAGCCGGGCAGGAGCGGCTTCTCGCCACGGCGGCCCGGGCCGGCGAAGTCGACTACCGCATCAGCTGACGCGGGGCCTAGAGTATCGGACAGGCGCGAAGGCGGTGCAGGCTTGCCTGCACCGCCTTCGCGCAGTGAGAGGAGTCAAGGGAATGCGGATAGGAGTCGTCGAGGATGATGACGGCGTGGCCGGGGCACTGCTTGATGCCCTGGCGTCCCACCGCATCGCCGCGGACCGGATGTCCCGGGGCGGGGACGTTCTCACGCGCCACCTGGAATTCGACCTGATCCTCCTGGACCTCGGCCTGCCGGACATGGACGGCATCGAGGTCCTCCGAAGCCTCCGCCAGGTCTCGGCCGTCCCGGTCATCATCCTCACCGCCCGCGACGACGAACGGTCGGTGGTCAGGGGCCTGCGGAACGGAGCCGACGACTACCTGGTCAAGCCGGCGCGGATGACCGAGCTGCTGGCCCGGATCGAGGCAATCCGCCGGCGAGCCAGCAGGGCGCGGGAGTCGACAGCGACCGTCCGCCTGTTCGGTGACCTGGCGGTTGACCTTGCGGGCCGCGAACTTACCGTGGCGGGCAAACCCGTCCCGTTGACCACCAAGGAATTCGACCTCCTCGCCGCACTGGTGGACAACCCCGGCACCGCGGTCAGCAGGCAGCAGTTGATGGACCAGGTCTGGGGCGATGCCTTTGTAGCAGTTTCAAAGTCCCTGGATGTCCACATGACGGCGCTAAGGGCGAAGCTCGGCCGCCCCGCCCGGATCGAGACCATCCGGGGCTTCGGCTACCGCTGGATTGGATAACTTTTGCGCAGCCGTCTCCTCCTGGTCCTGGCGATCCTAGGCGCCGTCGTCGTCGCGGGCTTTGCCTTCCCGCTCGCCTTGTCCACGGCAGACGCGCGGACCCGCGAACTCGTCCTCAGCAG
This sequence comes from Arthrobacter sp. SAFR-044, assembly GCF_059414985.1. Classification (NCBI taxonomy): domain Bacteria; kingdom Bacillati; phylum Actinomycetota; class Actinomycetes; order Micrococcales; family Micrococcaceae; genus Arthrobacter; species Arthrobacter sp. SAFR-044. The sequence goes on from NZ_JBPFDN010000009.1 coordinate 16,908, forward strand.
GGACGCTGACCTGCAACGCTTCGCGGACCTCGCAGACGGCTATGCCAGAAACGGAAATCCCGGGCTCCTCTTTGAAGAAGCCGACGCCTACCACAGCCTGTACGGGGAATCCCTGGCTGTGGTCTCCACCAGGGGTGCGGCGCCGCGCGCGTTGGGAACAACCATCGACGACCCCGCGGTCTCGGCCGCCATCGGCCGTGCCCTGCGGAACGAACGATCATCCGCGGTGGAGCTGCTGACCCCGTGGAGCCCGGGCACCATAGTCTTTGCCAAACCCATCGGCACAGGTGCGCAGGTTAATGGAGCTGTGGTGATCGCTGCATCCACCGCATCCGCCCGTGAAGACATCCTGCTGGCCTGGGTCATCATCACAACAGGCTCACTCGCCGCCATCGTCGGATTCGGCGTCCTCGCGCTGTCGGTGAGCAGATGGGTACTGCGCCCACTCGAAGAAGTCAGCACACGGATGCAACGGCTGACGCGAAGCCTCCCCTTTGTTGCACTTGGGAGCGGAACCACGGATGCCCCCTCAGCGGCACGCAGGACCGGGCCGCCTGAGTTGCGGGCTCTCTCATCCGCCTTCGAGACCATGGACAGCGCGGTCCATACGTCCGCGGACGCCCAGCGCAGGCTCGTGGCAGACACCGCCCACCAACTCCGCAATCCGCTGGCCGCCCTGCAGCTGAGGCTGGACACCCTCGGTCCCCGCGTGATGGAGGACGGCAAAAAGAGCCACGAACGCGCCGTGGGCGAGGCCATCCGGCTCGAGGAAATCCTCGATGACCTGCTGGCTCTGTCGGTAGCCGAAGTTCCGCGGATCAAAGGCGGCGCCGGCGACAACACGTGCGTGCCGTACCTCGTCGCCGTCGAACGGGCGGACTACTGGCACGACACGGCCGCGGAATCCGGCACCGGCTTCCATGTGGACGACGACCCCGACGGGCTGGAAGCCCAGATCGATGCCGGCGACATGGAACAGATCCTCGACGTGCTGTTCGACAACGCCTGCAAGTACGCCGGCCCAGGCACCACGGTGCGGATCTCGGTGGGCATGGGTCCAGGCCGCAGCCCTGAATCCAGCCCACGGACCGTAGTCACGGTGTCCGACGACGGCGCCGGGGTAGCTTCCGACGAAATGCAACTGATCACCCGGAGGTTCTACCGCGGCACTTCACTGGGTGGCACGCCCACAGGCGATGACCGGCCCACGGGCACCGGCCTGGGCCTGTCCATCGTGGAAGCACTGGTGGAGAGCAACGGCGGCGAGCTGGTCATCCGGGAAACGCCCGGTGGCGGCCTGACATTCGTTATGCTTTTCCCAGCCCCCGGGCCCAAGGAGGCGGGGACATGACACCTCGACCAGACGGAACTGCCCCGCTGTCCCGACGGCGACTACTCGCCGGTGCCGCGGCGGTCACCGCAGGCATCACGCTCGGCGGCTGCAGGCCGGATTTTCGGGCATACAGCCTTGGCACCGCCGAAAACCGCGGCTTTTTCTTCGACTTCGGGCAATCACTGACCGCCGCCGTAGCCCGGGCCAATACGGGATTCACCCTGAACCCGCTCATAACCGGGGGCTCCGTCGAGAATGTCCCGGACATCATGGCAGGGCGGCTGGACCTGGCCCTTGCTTTAGCAGACGTCGCCGCCACAGAACGGGACAACCTGCGGGCGGTCGGCCGCGTCTACCTGAACTATCTCCAGTTCGCGGTCCCGGCCGATTCCCCGGTCCGGACACTTGCTGACCTGCGCGGCCGCACCATCAGCCTAGGCGCAAGCTCCGCGACCACCAGGGCAGGCGGGCTGCTGCTGAAGGCCGCCGGTCTCACCGAAGCCGATGTACAAGTCCGGGCCGTTCCCGTGACGGCAGTCCTGGACGCCCTCGCAGGCGGGGAAGTGGAGGCAGCCCTGTTTGCCGGCGGCGTCCCCCACCCCGCCGTGGACCCCAGCGGTGGGCGGGGACCCGCCCAAGGCATACGCCTGATTGATCTGTCCGGCTATTTGCAGGTCCTGCAAGCCGAATACGGTCCCGTCTACCAGGAGGTAAGGCTGCCCGTTGGACTCTACGGTTCCGAGCAGGAGATCGGTTCCATCGGCATCGCCAGCCTCCTCCTGGCCCGGGCCGATCTCCTGGACGATGTTGTAGGCCGAATAGTCGATGTCCTGATCGAAAGATCCTCCGAGCTGGTGCCGCCGGGCGCGGTGGGCGTCCAATATCTCGACACCAGGTCCCTGATCTACACATCCGGCGTACGCCTCCACCCCGGGGCCGCCGCGGCCTACCGACGCCATCACCGATGACACCGGCGTGGATGACGTAATTTGGATATATCGCACCAGAGAAAGACAGAACCATGACCGCGCGGAAGTGAGTTCGTCCTCAGCTGAGTGATGAGGCATCCTCCTACATCCGCGCCGTCATCATATCCGGCAGCTTGGAAGGGTTCCTGGAACTTGTTCCCACCAAGGGATTCCAGGTGGCGCCCCTGACAGCGGGAAGGACATCCGCGATATTCTCCGGGTCCAGGCACTCGTTGGTCGTGACTTGGCCGCATGGGCAACACTGAACGCGTCCGAGGGCGACATCGCCGAACTTGAGGCCCTCCACCACGAACTAATTGCCGCCGCGTCCCGGCACGGCGAGCTGCTCCTCAAGCAGAAGAAGTCCCATCCGATCCAAGGACGCCGCCATGGCCAGACAGGAAATGGAAGGGCACATCATGCACTCCGGACAGCTGCTCGCCGCCTACTTCGACAAGCGCATGGCTTCTTTCGAAACGTCGGACGAGGCCCCCGACCGGGCCCATGGGCTCACCCGGGTGTAGGCGGGATCACAACAACCCTAAGGGAGTCCTAAGAATTCGCTGTTTCCATTTCTTGAACCGGTGATGGGAGACACATTTGAACTAGTTCCAGGGGCACAAGACCCGAACACGATGCCAATGGCAGCAGACGCCGATGGCATCGTCCAAGAACAAGGGAGTTCAAATGAACATGCAACAAGCCTCGGCGCCGGCGGCGAAGCCGCGCGTCGTCAGCAATGTGGTCAAGGGATGCCTTGGCAACCTGATCGAATGGTACGACTGGTTTGTCTACGCATCCTTCAGCATCTACTTCGCGGCCTCTTTCTTTCCCAGCGGAAACCAAACGGCACAACTGCTCTCAACGGCTACCGTCTTTGCCGTCGGCTTCCTCATGAGGCCGCTGGGCGGATGGATCTTGGGAATTTATGCAGACAGGTTCGGCCGCCGAAACGCGCTGGCCGCCTCGGTCCTGCTAATGAGCGCCGGGTCCCTTACCATTGCCCTCACGCCTTCCTTCGCTTCCATCGGCATGTTTGCCCCGATTCTGCTCGTCATCGCGCGGCTCGCACAGGGCCTCAGCGTCGGCGGCGAATACGGATCCAGCGCAACATACCTGTCAGAGATTGCCACTCCGGGGCGGCGCGGCTTCTACTCAAGCTTCCAATACGTGGGCATCATCCTAGGCCAGCTCTCCGCCCTGCTGGTCATGATCCTGCTTCAAAGCGTACTGAACGGCGAACAGATGGCAGCGTGGGGATGGCGCATCCCATTCATTGTCGGAGCAGTAGCCGGTCTCGTCGTCATGATCCTCCGCCGAAGCATGGACGAATCCGAGCACTACAAGATCGAAAAGGCCAGGCAGAACGCACTGTCCTCCAGCAGCACCAAGCCGGCTGGTTCGCTGCGCACCCTGATGCAGTACCCTCGACAACTCCTGGCCGTCTTTGCGCTGGCCCTCGGAGGCACAGTGGCGTTCTACGTCTTCACCACCTATATGCAGAAATACATGGTCAACACCTCGGGGATCAGCAAGGAAGACGCCTCCGTGATCAGCTTTTGCGCCCTCTTCGTCTTCATGTTCCTCCAGCCAGCAGCCGGTGCGCTCTCGGACCGAATCGGACGACGTAAAGTCATGCTCTTCTTTTCCATTGGCGGCACCATCATGACCGTCCCACTGATGACGATTCTTTCGCACACGACCAACGTGTTCGGCGCATTCGCCCTCATGATGACCGGTCTAGTCTTCGTTTCCGGTTACACCGCGTTGGCTGCCGTCGTCAAGGCCGAGATGTTCCCCACTCGCGTCCGCGCCCTGGGCGTCGGTATTCCCCATGCGCTAGTCGCCGCAACCTTCGGCGGCACCGCAGAACCCATCGCCCTGGCCCTAAAGCAGGCCGGAAACGAGTCAGCCTTTTTCTGGTACGTCACAGTCTGCATCGCCCTCACCCTTGTCGCTGCCGTCATGGTCAAAGATCCCGCCAAGAACTCAACCCTTGAAGCAGACCTGCATGCTGGGGAGGCCGACAAAGCCACAGCCCCCGCCTCAACCCGAAACTCCGTGTCGTAGCCGCCACCCATTCAAGAAGCAGCGACAGCGTACGACGGCGGGAATATTCCCGCCGTCGTACGCTGCCCTGATGGAAGGCCAACTCCGCACCTCCTACCCCGCCCCCACCCTCTGACGCTGAAACGCAACACCAGGGCGAGAGCGGCACTCAGTATGACCGTCAGGAACGACACGGCCGGAACGGGTCGCCGGGATCCTGCCCAAAACCGCGAAAGCCAGGGAACATGACCCTCAACCGAGCCACACCCCACAAGCACGTCAAGTGGAGCCTCCTGATCAACGCCTTGGTGGAAATCCGACTCCACGGTCAGGTGGTCAGAACCGGGTTTGTCGAAAATGCCATGCCCGACTCCTCTGCCCTCTGGATCGCCGCCGACCATAACGGACCACGGCAGATGTTCGAAGCCTGCCAAGGCCATCAAGTCTGGGTTACGCCCCAAAAACTATGCGGCGAACTTAGCTACCGGATGACAACCAAAGAGATTCTGGGAGCAGGCACTCCGAAGCGTGTGTAAAAAACCTTTGACGCCCGCCGCCCGTCACCCGTCCGGCTGGGCAACGGTTGACGTAAAACATCCCCCAACCGTCCTCCGGCAATGCCTCCGTCCCACTTCCATGAAGGGGCGGACGTGCGTCAACTGGAAGTACACCCAAGCCTGACGCAGCCTGCGTTGATGGCCAGGGTCGCTGTGCGAAAGGGCAGTTGCACGTACTTTTTCAAGTCCGTGCAACTGCCCTCTGGTTGTTCTATGTGGCTAGGGTGAGAGTTCTTCGAGGACCCGGCCTTTGGTTTCAATTGCGAAGAAGATGGTGATGAGCCCGCCGATGAGGGCGACGGCTGCGAAGACGGTGAAGACTACGCTGATGCCGTAGCTGTCGACGATCCAGCCGACCAGAATGGGTCCGATCGCGGAGCCCGCGCGGAGCCAGGCGCTGCCGAAGCCGGTGCCGATGGCGCGAAGCCGGGTGGGGTAAAGCTCTGCGGAGTAGAGGTACAGGGAGAACGAGATGGTTTGCAGGATTGCGTAGGCGATGCTGGCGAACACGACCACCTGCGTTGCTGAGACGGCGCCCAGGGCGGTGAGGATGATAAGCGGGATGGTGGCGGCGAGGAAGGCATATGTGTACCAGCGTTTGCGGCCGACGCGGTCGATAAGCAGTGCGCAGAGGATGGACGCAACGACGCCGACTGCGGAGGTAACCCATCCGTAGGCGAGGCTGGTTTGCAGGGGCAGGTTGAACGTCTGCTTGTAGAGCGTCGGGAGCCAGGTGATCAGCCCGTTGTTGACCATGTAGACGCAGATCCAGAGCATCCAGATCATGAACGTGCGCTTCTTGTAGATCCCGGAGAACAGTTCGCGCCAATTGGTGCGGGCGGTGGCTTTCGGGTCCACGGGGCGCACGACGGGCTCGGGAAGGGCGTGGCCTGCTTTAAGGGCTTCATTTTCCAGCATGCTGACGACGGCGTCGGCTTTTTGGACTCGGCCCGTGGACGCGAGCCAGCGCGGCGACTCGGGCATGATCCACCGCATCGGGATGGTGAGCAGGGCGGGGACGATGCCAACAATGAACATGGCCTTCCAGCCGACCACGGGGACGAGGAAGTAGCCGGCGATGCCGGCGAACATGAGCCCGACAGGGAAGATGACTTCGTAGAGCAGGAAGAACCTGCCGCGCTTTTTCGCGCCGACGAATTCGTTGATGTAGGCGCTGGCGACCGGTACTTCGCCGCCGGTGCCGATGCCCTGAATGAAGCGGAAGATAATCATGGACGTGGCGCCCCAGGCGAACAGGCAAGCGATGTCCATGGAGACGAAGAGAAGGATCGTAAAGAGCAGAACCGGCAGGCGGCCGATTCGTTCGGCCAGGTGCCCGAAGAACAGGGAACCAAAGATCTGGCCGACGTAGCCGGCGGAGAGGATCATGCCGATCTCCCCGGCGTTCAGGTGCCATTCCGACGACAGTTGGGGCATCGCGAAGGCGATGGCCAGGACGGTGTAAGCGTCAAAGAACGTGGCCGATCCGATGACCACGCGGATCAGGGTCAGGCGTCGGGTGAGCGGGAGCCGTTCAAGTCGGGCTACGAGCTCGGCATTCATCCTGGCGGCATTCGGGCCGCCAGCCATGGTTGCGGTGTTGTTCGGCTCGCGCATAGCGAGTCCTCCTTCTCCAGCGGCGATGCTGGGGTCCTCATTGACCAAGTGTGGAGATGGCTAAAAGCCTAGGGGAGGATGGCGGGAATTGCTCCCGCCATCCTCCGGGTCCCGTGGGATCAGGCGCTGACGGTGACCTTGCCGAGGTTTGCTGCGGCGAAGGCTTCCGCAATCTCTGTATCGGCTCCCTCAGGCAGGGGCAGGAGCGGGGTGCGCACTGTGGCGTGGTCAAGAATGCCGCGGTTCACCAGACCCCACTTCAAGGCGACAGTGCCCTCCATGTGGGACCCGCGGTGGTAGACGCTCTTGGTCACCGGGAGCAGCCGCTCGTGAATGGCGTGGGCGCGCGGGTAGTCCTGCGCCTTGCCGGCTTCGATCAGTTCGACGAGCAGTTCGGGCGCGATGTTGCCGTAACCGACGAGCAGACCGTCGACATCGAACATCGTCGGCAGCAGGTACTCGTCATGGCAGGACAGCACCTGCAGTTCGGGGTACGCGGCGCGCAGCGCGGGGATCTCGGTGTACCACCGGCGCATGTTCCGGACACCGTTCTTCGTGGCAAAGACGCCCTCCTGGCCCGCGATCTCCAGTTGAGTGTCGAGGTCGTAGGTCGCCTTGGTGTTGTCAGGGTACTGGAACAGGATCAGCGGCAGTCCGGACTCTTCGTAGATCTCCCGGTAGCGCGACTGCGGCGCGCCCTTCTGGTAGCCGAAGCGCAGCCACCCGTGCGAGGGGTAAACGAGACCGGCTGACGCGCCGGCTTCGACGGCCTTTTTAGCCTCGAGGGCTGCGGTCTTGTTGCCTTCCTTCGTGATGCCGGCCACGACCGGCACGCGGCCGTCGGTCGATGCCACGAACGCGCGGATGACGTCCAGCTGCTCCTCTTCGGTAAGGAACGTGCCTTCGCCGGCGTGCCCCAGAACGACAAGGCTCTTCACGCCCTCAATCGATCCGAGCCAGGAACCCAGACGCTGGATCGCAGCGAAGTCGACAGCGCCATCTTCGGTGAACGGGGTGACAGGTGCGGGGCTGAGTCCGCGGAGATCGAGTGTCATTACAGCTACCTCTTGTCTTCTTTAATGATCGGTAATCCCGCTAATATGGGAACGTTTGCGGGAACGTTTTCAAGTTTGCACGTGTCGCAGCTCACTGTCAAGAGAACGTTTGCAAGTCGGGAGGAATTAGAGTGTCTGTTACACCCTTGCTGAAGAGGAGAATCTCCATGGAACCGGTCGCCGTCGGCAGTGTCGTCACGTTGAAGGATGTCGCCGCTGCCAGTGGCGTGAGCATCTCGACGGCCAGCCGTGCCTTGGATGAACGTACGACGACCCGATCCGCGGCCGCGGCACACGTCCGTAAGATCGCCGAGGAGCTCGGGTACCGGCGGAACTCCTTTGCCTCAAGCCTGCGCCGCGGCGAGACCCGGACGCTGGGCGTCCTTGTCCCCCGCCTGAGCGACACGGTCATGGCCTTGATGTTTGAAGAGCTCGAGAAGGCGGCGTCTGCCCGCGGCTACTTCGCCATGGTCGCTACCAGCGGGGATGACCCCGACGACGAACGAAGCGCAGCCGAAACACTCCTGGACAGAAACGTCGACGGGCTGATTCTCGCCACAGCCCGTCTCGATGACGAACTCCCCCGCCTCCTGCGGGAACGCCGCGTCGCGCACGCGCTGGTGCTCCGCACCGACGGCGTCAGCCCATCCGCGCTGGGCGATGACGAAGTCGGCGGCTACCTCGCCGTGCGCCACCTCATCGACCTCGGCCACCGCGACATCGCCGTCGTCACCGGACCCGCCTTCACATCAACAGGGACCGCCAGGCTGGCAGGGGCCCGCAAAGCCCTAGATGAAGCAGGCATACCGCCACGGGATGAATGGTTGATCGCTGCCGGCTACGGCATCGAAAACGGCTACACCGCCGGTGAAACTCTCCTCGCCGGAACCCCGCAGTCCCGTCCGACAGCGATCTTCGCAGCCAACGACAACATCGCGATGGGCGTGATGGCGGCCGCCCACCGCAAAGGCATCCGCATTCCCAATGATCTGGCACTGGTCGGGTACAACGACACCCCGCTTTCAGCAAGACTGCCCACACCACTAAGCTCTGTTCACGTTCCGCTGGAACAGATCGCTGCCACCGCCATCGATCTCATCGTCAATCCAGGTACAGAGCCCCTCATCCGGCGGTCCATGCCGACCCTCATCCCGCGCCAATCCAGCGGAACACCCAAGCGGCAAAGCCCTGCGTAGAGGCATACACGGCCCTGCCCGGCCCTCGACAACGCCAAGGAGGGATTCCGCACCTGCCAAAAATGGTCGACACCCCACGTGGACATTGTCCGGTTGAGTCAAATCCCAACCTGACAACACTGCAGTCAGGTCTTGACTTGCTTGTAGGACAAGCCTAGAACTCAACCTCACAGGCACTCGGTTGGAGGTTACGGTGGGCGGACAGCGGATCGGATACGTACGGGTAAGCACGCTGGAGCAGAATGAAAAGCGCCAGCTCGACGGCCAGGTTCTTGACCAGGTCTTCACGGACAAGGCCTCCGGCAGGGACACCGCCAGACCACAGCTCGCCGAGCTGCTGCGCTTCGCCCGTGACGGTGACACCGTAGTGGTGCACAGCATGGACCGGCTGGCCCGAAACCTTGATGACCTCCGTGCTCTCGTCCAAGGCCTCACCCGCAAAGGGGTACGCGTGGAGTTCGTGAAGGAAAGCCTGGTGTTCACCGGCGAGGACTCCCCCATGGCCAACTTGATGCTGTCCGTTATGGGTGCTTTCGCCGAGTTCGAGCGTTCCGTGATCAGGGAACGGCAGCGCGAGGGAATTGCCCTGGCGAAGCAGCGCGGGGCCTACAAGGGGCGGAAGAAGACCTTGACCGCCGAACGGGCCGCCGAGCTCGTGCATCGTGCTGAGAACGGTGTTCCAAAAGTCGTCCTCGCCCACGACTACGGCATCAGCCGCGAAACGGTTTACCAGTACCTGCGCCAGGCCAGAGCGATCTAGAACGCCTGGCAGACAGTCTCGCACAAGCTCTTATCGCAACGCCAAGACCGCAAGTTCCCTGCCTCGCCAGGCTGACAGAATCGCTGTTATCGGCGTTTGTGGTGTGCTCGCCAAGAGGTCAATAGTGGTTTGCTACGCGTCCAGGATCTACCGGCTGAAGTTTGCGGCGTATCTTGGTTTGTTCGCGAAGGATCTCGCCAAGGTGACGCAGATAGGCAAGTCAGGTGACGTTTCTTGCTTTGCTTAGGTAGGTAAACGTTGAGGCAACCAAGAGTTTGCCTTGCGCATCTGCAACGTCTACCGATGCCACGATCGTTGACCGGCCAACGCGTAGTAGTCGGGCGGTGGCAACCACGGGCCCTACAAGCGAATTGCTGAGGAAGTTCAGGTTCGACTGCACAGCTAATGGGAATGATCCAAGGCGAGTCATTTGCATTGCTAAGAATGTCCCTGTCAGGTCAGCGGCACCGAAAAGAGCGGTAGCGGAAAACATGCCGTCTGCCTGGCGGAGATGAGGTGCAAGTTCCATGCTCATGGACATGGTGTTCTCCCCGCAGCTGTGGGGGATAAGGCCGAGGGTATCGCTGATCTCTTCGAAGCCGATGCTGGCCCGAAAGGCGTCCCAGCTTTCTTGGAACTGTTGGATTGAGGTGGGCATTGGCATTTTGGCCTCCCCTTTTACGGACGGCTCTCGATGGGGAGCCAACGCCGGACGTTCCGGCCATCAGCAATACTGCCTGCCACCGGCGCCCTCAGTTGCTTAGCGATTTGTCGAGCTTTTCTTTCAGCTATGCCCATTGGTAGCGAATCCAGGCCTCGTACCCGGCCGCCCGCTCAAACATTGAGCGCGGAGTGGTTGCTTCGGCAGCGATCCATAGGATGGATCCGTCGGGCATCACTGCATCGACTACGCCGTTGCGGACCTCTTGTCCACGGCGGACTATACAGATTTCCTGCCCCAGCAAGGGAACCCAATCTTCCTGTAGCTGTAGAGACAAGCCGCTCGCCCCTTCCTAACGTAATGCCACGGCCGCAACGAATCCTGGCGACGTATAGATGCACGCCGCCAGGATCCATGGTTTCTAGATCGGCTGCTTGGCCAGAATAGTGCTCTCAACGTCCCGCACCGTGGTGATTCCCGCAAGCATTGAAAGGGAATCGATGGATGCTTGATGAGCTTCCTGCGTGGCCGCCGAGCATGCATCCTCCACCAGGAACACCTTGTATCCCAGGTCCACTGCGGTACGGGCTGTTCCTTCGACGCTGACGTTCGTTGCAACACCAGCGAAAAGCAACGTGTCGATGTTGCGCTCAGTGAGCATGGAATGCAGTTCAGGTGTCATTCCGCCTACCGTGGTGTGGGTGATTACCGTGTCACCTGCCTTTGGGGCAAGAGGCGAGATGATCTCGGCCAGGGCGCTGCCGTCCTTCAATGACCCGCCCTGTTGAACGCCCTGCAGCAGCGGGGAATTGGGTACGAGGTTGCTGTAGTCGGGGCTGAAGGCAACCCTCGTGTACACCACACGAATTCCGACGTGGCGGGCGGCTCCGAGCAGGCCTGAGACCTTCTCGATGACTCCGCGGCGCTTGACTTCCTTGAAGAAGAAGGGCGCGAAGGCTCCCTCTTGAGAGACGACGTCACCTTGGCAGTGAATTGCAATGACGGCGGTGCGTTCTCGGTTGAGTTCCACGACTCGTTCTCCTATTTCCCTGGCACCACTACGACGTTTGTGAAACCGCCGCGGCGTTTCTCCACGGCGTCAAGTGCCTCATTGACTTCAGATAATGGGAAAATCTCCTGCTCGAACACCGAGAGGTCCAGGGTGCCGGCGGCTGCCATCTCCGCCATGTCCTGGCCATCCCCTACGGTGAACCAGAGCGAGCCGATGATGCTGATCTGGAAGCACATGAGCCGGAACATTTCCACGGGCAGCTCTTCGGACATGCCGCCGATGCTTGCCATACGTCCGCCCCGGCGCAGCGACTCAATTCCTGCCAGAGTGGTCTCCTTGGGGGCTCCAGGACCAATCGCGTCAATGAATATGTCTGCACCGAGCCCATCCGTGTGCTTTCGAACCCAGTCCCCTATCGGCTCATCGCCATAGGACAGCACGTGGACCCGGCGCGGATCCAATTGACGGACCTGCTCCAGAAGCTCGCGGTCCCGGGCGACGGCGAAAACCTTGGTTGCCCCCATGCCAAGAGCATTAAGCACGGCGCCGAGGCCCAGGGTTCCGGTGCCTCCATGGATCAGTACGGAGGTGCCAGCGGCCGCACCTGCCTTCTTCAGTGCGGAGTAGGACGTGCCCAAATAGCCGAACCGGCAGGCCTGCTCAAAAGAGATGCTCTCGGGAAGGATAACCAACCCATCAGCCGGCGCCTTCATGAACTCGCAGAAGCCTCCGTGCGGGTAGTCCTCGAACACCTGCTGTGAACCCGCACCGAAGCCAAAGTAGCCTTGGAAAGTGTAGGCGGGATCGTTGATCCTCTCGCCCCGGCGGGAGGCGTACGAATCGCCGGTGTCACGGCCGGGGTTGACGTAGACCCTGTCGCCCGGCTTCACGTTCCGAACATGTGATCCCACCTCTGAGACGATTCCCGCTGCGTCCAGCCCGTAGATGGCCGGCAGCTTAGGCAATGGCAGGAACGGAAACCACTCCGGGTAGGTCGTGATGACGTTGCGCAGGTTCGGGACCACATTGCAGGCCTTGACCTCGACGATCACATCGTGTGGTCCTGGCGTTGGCTTCTCAATCTGGTCGACCTGAAACGGCTTGCCGACTTCGTGAAGTCGGGCGGCCTGCATCAAACTCATTTCTGCTCCCTTGCAGCAAATTGGAGAGCGCCACTGACGGCGCCGGTGTGACCCACGCTACAACAGTAGCGGGCTAGCATGCAAGCATTCCTATGACTTGAATCACGTCAACGCTTCGCGTACCGTATGTAGCGGGCTAGCATGCTAGCAGCTCGCTACCTCTCACTTTCCCGATCCTCCACCAGGAGCACATCATGTCGACGAAGACATCCAGCCGCTCAGCCGGCTCCCCGGCTAAGGTTGCAACCGCAAGCCTTATCGGCACAACGATTGAGTACTACGACTTTTTCATCTACGGCACAGCAGCCGCCCTCGTATTCCCCAAACTCTTCTTTCCGGAAGCTTCTCCCCTGATGGGTTCTTTGCTGGCCTTCGCTACCTTCGGTGTTGGATTTCTGGCCCGCCCCCTTGGCGGCGTCGTTTTCGGCCACTTCGGTGACCGCGTAGGCCGCAAGAAGATGCTGGTGATCTCCCTGGTGGGCATGGGTGCGGCCACATTCCTTATGGGAATTCTTCCCGGCTATGCACAGATAGGGATCGCTGCTCCCATCCTGCTGACTGTGCTCCGCCTTTTCCAGGGCTTCATGGTCGGCGGTGAGTGGGGTGGTGCGACACTGATGGCTGTCGAGCATGCACCTTTAGGCCGCAGGGGATTCTTCGGCGCCTTCCCGCAGATGGGCGCCCCCGCCGGAACCAGTCTCGCCACGGTGGCCTTCCTCATCACGGCGCAGCTCCCCGATACACAGTTCCTTGCCTGGGGCTGGAGGATTCCCTTCCTCATTAGCTCCCTGCTCGTTGTGGTGGGACTTGTCATCCGGCTGACCATCGCCGAGAGCCCTGCGTTTGCGGCCGCCCGCGAGAAGAAGGAACTCGTCAAGCTACCCATCAAAGAAGCCTTCCGCCGCCACCCGAAGGAGATATTCCTCGTTGCCGGCACCTACCTGAGTCAAGGCGTCTTCGCCTACATCACCATGTCCTACCTGGTGAACTACGCGACTACTGTCGTGAAGATTGATCGGTCCTCGGTGCTGTTGAGCGTTTTCGCCGCCGGCATCGTCGCCGTCATCCTCTACCCGATCTTCGGCTCCCTCTCGGATCGCATCGGACGCAAGTCCGTCTACTTCATTGGTGCAGCAGCCATGGGTGTGACCATCTGGCCGGCATTCCTCCTGATCAACACGGGCAGCGCCTTCAACTTCCTGATCGCCGTGGTTCTGGTCTTCGGCATAGCGATGGCTCCCGCCGCCGGCGTCACCGGTTCACTTTTTGCGCTGGTTTTTTCCAGGGAAGTCCGGTATACCGGCGCATCCGTGGGATACACCATCTCGCAAATCTTTGGCTCTGCCTTCGCTCCCTTGATCGCCACCGCGCTGCTGGCCGCCACCGGTACCAGCAACTCCATCGTGCTTTATATGGTTGCTGCCTCTGTTATCTCCGTCATCTCTGTGGCACTTCTTCCAGGCGGTTGGGGCAAGCGCGAAGCGCAGCGCCAGATCCAGCACGCCACCGACGAGGAGGATGCCCTGCGGGGTGCCGCTGCAGGCGCCTAAACCGCACCGAAAGCCGGAAGGCCGGTAACCGCATTGAAAGGCTGGCATACTAGCATTATGGCGACAGAGAATCAGCAAAGCGCGACAGGAAGAACATCGGGGGCCGGCGGTCGCTTGTCCGGACAGATGTATCAAATGGTCAAGAAGCGCCTTCTGGATGGAGACATCCCCGCCGGATCGCGTCTCTCAGTGGAGGCACTTCGCTCCGAATTCGGCGTCAGCAAGCAACCTGTCATGGAGGCACTGCGGCTCCTGGCCGGCGATGGACTCATCGAAATACTGCCCCAAATTGGTTCAGTCGTCATGTCATACCCCCAGCATGAGGTCCGCGACTTCTTCAAGATGTTCTCAGGCTTCGAAGGTGCCATCGCCGCGGTAGCAGCAACCCGGACCACTCCGGCAGGAATCAGGGAACTCGACGAAATTTCCCAACGAATCAAGGACCTTGGTTCGCATCCCGATGAACAAGTCCGCTCACGCGGATACCGGGAGCTCAATCGGGAGTTCCATGAACAGATTCACAAGATGGCAGGGTCCAGAATCATCAGCACCACCAGCAGACGCATGTGGGACTTAAGCGATTTCCTGATCAATACCCACGGACTTCCACGGCCCCTGGCCAACCACATCCCGGAACGCCAGGAGGATCATGACAAGATCCGCGACGCGCTTGCGGCCGGTGACGCTGACACCGCCAAAGCCGAGATGGAGCTGCATATCCTGGATACCACGTCACTCTTCGAACAACAGCCGGTATCAGCGGCCTAAGGAAAACGGAAAGGCACCCATCCCGAAGCAGGGAGGGTGCCTTTTCGTTTCTGACTAGGCTGTCCCCTACGAGCCCGTAGCACCGCCCACCTGCTCCCCCGCGTCAGAGTCACCGATTGCCGGCCGTTGATCTTGGGCAGCGGAAAAGGCGATAATACCTAGATGCGTACCGCTGAATGGAACAACTCGTCTTCAGTACTGGAGCGCGCCGGCCTTATCCTCGGTGCTTTTCGGATGGAGGACCAACAGCTGGGTATCTCTGAGCTCGCCCGAAGAACGGGACTGCCCAAATCGACTGTTTCCCGCCTTTGCGGCGAACTTCTGCGATTGCAGTTTTTGGAGCGCCATGGACCGGGCTTCCGTCTCGGCCTTGCCTTGTTCGAACTGGGCCAGATGGTGGTCACACCCAAGGAACTTCGCAGGCGCGCCATGGGAGTCATGGTTGACCTCCGAAACGCCACGGGCCAAACCGTTCATCTTGCGGTCCTGGACCCTCCTGACGTGGTGTACATCGAGATACTGCGCGGCCGTGGCACCCCTGCGCTACCCTCCCGCGTTGGTGGAAGGGTACCTGCCCACGCGACAGCAGTGGGAAAAGCCATGCTTGCTTTTTCCCCAACGCCCGTCCTCGATCGCGTTCTCGCATCCGGGCTGCAGCAACTGTCCCGCAGCACGATCAGTGACGAACAGGTGCTGCGGGCCCAGCTCATAGAAATCAGCGCCAAGGGCTTGGCCTTTGAGGAAAACGAATCCGCACCCGGTAGCGCATGCGTAGCCAGCCCTGTCCTGGACTCCGGAGGAGCTCTCGTGGCTGCCTTGTCCGCTTCGGGCTTAGCAGGCTTACTGGACACTGAACGCGTCGCTCCTGCGGTCCGTACTGCCGCCTTGGCCCTGGGTCGCCAGCTCCCCCGTAACAGCGCTCTAACCAGCGACTGAAACATCGTTCTGCAAATCGGGTTGCCTATGAACCGCTGAGTGGCACAGAAGTTTGCAGTCCGCTTCGTCTTCTCTGAGGATGGGACCCACGTCACAACGCAGTGGCGGTTCCCTAGTGAAGAGAAGCAGAATGACAAACACAATGCGGGCGGCACGGCTGCATGAAGTAGGCGGAAAGTTCCAGATCGACGAAGTGCCCGTACCCACCCCTGGTGACTATGACGTGGTCATCAAAGTCGAATCCGCCAACCTGGTTCAGAACCTCAGGAACGTGATCTCCACCTACCCATCGCAGAAGCCGTTTTTGCCCCTGCCGGAACTCCCCGCCATCTTCGGCATGGACACCGCCGGCACGATTAGCGAGGTGGGGCCGCGGGTAAGGAATCTGAAGCCGGGCGATCGGGTCTACTTGAATCCTGGCCGTGACTCAGGCGACTCCTGGGCGTCACGCACCGGAGATCCTCTTAGCGACACTGCCTACACATTCCAGGGCTACTTCGGCTTCGGACCGGGCTCAACCGAGATTCACAAGGACTACCCCCACGGGGGAATGTGCCAGTATGTGAAGGCACCGGCATCTGGAATCATTCGCATACCTGCAAACGTCCCCATGGACCATGCATCACGGTTCGGGTATCTGGGCACCGCCTACTCCGGCCTCCGGAAGGGCGATGTGCGCGCTGGTAGCAACCTCCTTATCCACGGGGTGACGGGCACGCTCGGCCTGAGCGCCGTGCTGCTGGCACTGGCCATGGGTGCTACCAAGATTTTCGGGGTGGCCCGGAACCGGGAGCTGCTCGAGCGGATCCGCCACATCGCCCCTGACCGCATCCACACCATGGCCTACGACGACGGTAACGTCGGAGACTGGGTCCGCGAGAACACAGACGGCCTTGGCGCTGACGTTTACCTTGACGCACTTGGTGACAAGGCCACCGCGGACGTGAGCATGGCCGGTATCTGGGCCCTGCGCCGAGGAGGGCGCATGGTCAGCATTGGCGCCATGCCCGAGAATCTCCCAGTACCGATGTACCGGCTCATGACCATGCAAATCGATCTGCTCACCTCACTATGGTTCAGCGTGGCCGAAGGCGAGGAAATGGCCAGAATGGCTGCCGCCGGCACTCTGGACCTAAGCCACTTCGAGGCATGGCACTACAGCCTCGAAGAGGCAAACCAGGCCATCGATGCGGCAACTGACCGCGCTGGCGGCTTCACATCCATCATCCTCAAGCCAAACGAATAGACCGGGAGCACGCCAATGAACACCCTCAACCCTGCTGCAACGGCACTCTTGGTCGTCCACCTGCAACATGACACCGTCTCCCCCGGCACAGCCTTCGGAGCGCTCTTCAGCCAGGAAGTGCAGTCACGGAACATCCTCGCTAACTGCCACAGCGCCATGAGCGCTGTCCGAGAAGCAGGTGGGCTTGTGGTTCCACTACGGATCGCCTTCGCCCCCGACTACTCAAACCTTGACCCGTCCGTCCCTCTACTGCAATTGGCTCAAGAGGCCGACTGCCTAAAAGAAGGCACCGAAGGCTCTGCCATCGTTCCGGAAATAACGATCCTCGACCAGGACGTCGTGGTCACCCACCAATTGCCCGGCCCTTTCAGCCGCTCGCTACTGAACGAGCTGCTCAAGTCCCGGGGCATCGAAAATGTCGTCGTATGCGGGGTCGCTACCAACGCCTCAGTCGAAAGCGCAGTACGCCAAGCTTCCGACCTTGGTTACAAGACGTACATCCTCTCGGACGCCGCCTCCGCAGTAGACGAAACAGCCCATCAGGCGTCCGTCGCTTCCATGGCGCTGTTTGCCCGCGTCATCACGCTCCCGAAGCTGAAAGCCTCATTGCCGGCCGCACCCGGCAAGCACTCCCAATAAGTCTCCCGCTCAGCAAGTCCGGGAAGGCCGGCGACGGCCCGACGTCCTGTCACGGCAAAACCGTGGAGCCGCCGGGCTATCGCAAACACCTGCTTGCATGCTAGCATTTCTACAGAGGTGCCATACATCACACAAAGACGTGAAGGAACAGCAATGTCTTCAAATTTCACCGACATCGTCGGTGCTGCGGATCTCCGGGACAGGGAGGCGGATCCCGCCTCGGCCTACGACACGGATGTTGTCATCGTTGGAACCGGACCTACCGGAGGGACTGCCGCCCTCGCTTTGGCTTCCTATGGAATCAGGACCATGATGGTCTCCCAGTGGTCCTGGCTGGCCAACACGCCGCGCGCGCACATCACCAACCAACGGGCTGTTGAGGTTCTTCGCGACCTTGGCGTGGAAGAGGAAGCCCGGCGCTACGCCGTGCCATGGAAAGAAATGGGCGACACCCTGTTCACGACTTCACTGGCCGGCCCGGAGATCGCCCGACTGCAGACGTGGGGTACCGGCGACGCCAGGTCCGGCGAGTACGTCCAGGCCAGTCCGTGCACGATGCTGGACATTCCGCAGACCTATATGGAACCGCTGCTGGTCAAGAACGCGGCAGAACGGGGGGCGAAGGTTTCCTTCTCCACCAAGTACCTGGGCCACGCTCAGGATGAGCACGGTGTAACAGTTCGCCTGCTGAACCGGAACTCCGGCCAGGAGTACTCGGTGCGTGCCCGGTACCTGATCGGGGCTGACGGGGCCAAGAGCCAGATCGCGGAAGAGATCGGGCTGGAAATTGTTGGCCACACGGCAAGGGCGGGCACAGCCTACGTACGCTTCCACGCCGACCTGAGCCGATACGTCCAGCACCGTCCCAGCATCCTGCATTGGATCATGAACCCTGCGGCCGCCTTCGGTGAAATCGGCATGGGGCTGCTGCGTTGCGTCCGGCCGTGGAATGAATGGATCGCCGGCTGGGGCTTTGACAAGGAAGCCGGAGAGCCGGATCTGAGCATTGAGGCCGTCACCGCGCAAATCCGAACCCTGGTTGGCGACCCTTCTCTGGAACTGGAAGTTGAGGGGGTTTCGACCTGGTACGTCAACCAGCAGCATGCGCTGTCGATGTCGAAGGGCAGGGTCTTCTGCGGCGGGGATGCTACTCACCGGCACCCGCCAAGCAGCGGGCTGGGCTCCAACACCTGCATGCAGGACGCCTTCAATCTGGCCTGGAAACTGGCCTTCGCGATCAAGGGCTACGCAGGGCCGGCACTGCTGGAAACCTATTCGACAGAGCGGGTTCCCGTTGGCGCACAAATCGTCGCCCGCGCAAACCAGTCCCGCTTGGATTACGCCCCCCTGCGTGACTGCTTCAACACCGACGCCGGAAACGGAACGCGCACCGTCGAAGCGGGCCTTGCCCGGCTGCGCGCCACCACAGCCGAAGGCGCCGAACTGCGGCAACGCCTCGGCCAAGCTCTCGAGCTGAAGAACTACGAGTTCAACGCTCATGGAGTGGAACTGAACCAGCGTTATGCCAGTGCAGCTGTCGTCCCCGACGGAACGCCGGAGGAAAAGTTCGAACGCGATCCCCAGCTGCACGTTCAGCCCACGACGCGTCCCGGTGCCAAACTCCCCCACGCCTGGCTGGTGGATGCATCAGGCCGCCGCGTATCGACATTGGACGTCACCGGTCATGGCAAGTTCTCCCTGGTCACCGGGCTCTCCGGGCAGGCCTGGAAACAAGCTGCAGAACGGCTGGACCTGCCATACCTGCGCACCGTCGTGGTCGGCGAGCCCGGCTACGAGGACCCTTACGCCTACTGGGCAAAGGCGCGGGAAACCGAAGAAGCCGGTGCACTGCTTGTGCGCCCCGACGGCTATGTCGCCTGGCGCCAGCTCTCATCGGTGTGGGAGGCAGATGAGGCTGAGGCACAGCTACGAGAGGCCCTCGAAACCATCCTCGCCACTCCCCTTCGTCACCCCGTACCGGCCCGCTAACCCCATTACCAAACTTTTCGGAAGGACTCACCATGCCCACGGCACAAATCCCCGCATACACCACAGACAAATTTTTCGGGCTGGAAGACAAATGGCTCGAAACCGCGCCCGGCGAGCTGACCCACTACCACGAACTGGGCGAGGGGACCCCGATTCTGTTCCTTCACGGATCCGGCACCGGCGTCACCGCAGCGGCAAACTGGTGGCTCAACCTTCCCGAGCTTTCTGAGCTCGGCCGGTGCATCGCTATCGACTCCATCGGCTACGGGCAAAGCGTCGTTGCCCCGGGGACGCAGTACGGAATCCGCGAATGGGTACGCCACGCCGTCCGTGTCCTCGATGCCTTGGGCATCGAAAAGACATGGATTGTTGGAAACTCCCTTGGTGGATGGCTCGCGTTCCAGTTCGCCATCGACTACCCCGAACGGCTGCTCGGCATCGTCTCCATGGGAACCGGCGGGGCAAAGCTCACCGGCGCCCTGGCCGGGCACTCCAAACCGGACCTCTCCGAGGCTGGTATCCGGAAGACGCTGGAAATGTTCGTCGTGGATAAGTCCCTCGTCACTGACGAGCTCGTGGCCCTGCGCTACCAGGCAGCCCTGAACGATACGGCTGCGGACCGACTAGGGGAAGTCGTCGCGGCCCGCGACCGCGACCGCACCGAGCTGCCACTGGACTTTGACGTTCTCTCGAAACTCGACGTTCCGGTCCTGCTCATCCATGGAGTTCAGGATGTCGTCATTCCGGTCTCCCGCACATGGGAACTGCTCAACATCATTCCGAACGCCGACGCCCACATCTTCAGCCAATGCGGCCACTGGTCCCAGGTAGAGCGGGCCGAAGAATTCAACTCCGTCCTAAAGCAGTATTTCAACGCCCGCGGTGTCGGACGCTGACAGAAGCCGGAAAGAGAGGACACACAATGAACCAGGCACTCGTGTGCATGTCACACAGCCCTCTGCTTGAGCACGGCAACCCTGAACCAGAAGTAAAGGCACAGGTCGAGGCAGCCTTCGACCAGGCCCGCCAGTTCGTCACCGATTTCGACCCCGACCTGGTCATCAACTTCGGACCTGACCACTACAACGGCTTTTTTTACGATCTCATGCCGCCGTTCTGTATCGGCTACGAAGCCTACGGAAGCGGAGACTATGACTCGTTCGCCGGCAAGCTGGACGTCCCCACCGAGATCGCCGAGAAACTGGCCCAGCACGTGATTGACCGGGACCTCGACACGGCAATCTCCCGCCGCATGGAAGTGGACCACGGAGCAGTCCAGCCCATGGAGATCCTCTACCGGGGCAACGTCACCGCCAAGCCCGTCATCCCGATTTTCATCAACTCCGTCGCACCACCCTTCTCCAAGGTTCAGCGTGTGCGCAAGTTCGGCGAGGCAATCGGTGACTACTTCAAAAACTCCGACAAGAAGGTACTGTTCATCGGCTCCGGCGGACTCTCGCACGACCCGCCAGTCCCGCAAATCGCCACGGCGACCCCCGAACAGCGCGCCATGCTGACCAACGGACGCAACCCCACCCCCGAGGCGCGTGCAGCCCGACAAGCCAGGACTATCGCCACGGCGGAGGCCTTTGCCCGTGGCGAGGCCGACATCATGGACCTCAACCCGGAGTGGGACCGTGCCTTCCTGGACGTATGCCGCTCCGGCCAGGTGGAAGGCTTCGACGCCTATGATCCTGAAGAAATGAACAGGGTCGCCGGGCATTCTTCCCACGAAGTACGGACCTGGGTGGCAGCCTACTCAGCGCTAAGGGCGTGCGGTGAGTATGAGGTGAGCTACGAGTTCTACAAGCCCATCAAGGAGTACATCGCCGGCTTCGGCATCACCACGGCGGTGCTCAAAAATGCCTGAACAATACCTTCACCCCTGCGAGGCAACAAAATGACGCTCACCCAATCCCCCGTGGTCACAGCTGATGAGCAGCTGACGGAGGCCCTCCTTTCCGGTACGCCTTGTCCCCCTGTTCGGGATGTCCTCGGTGATGACCTGGCATCGGCCTATACAGTTCAGGAGCTGGGCATCCAGCGCCGCACCGAACGTGGCGCCATGCGCGTGGGCAGGAAGGTCGGGCTCACCTCGCCGGCCGTTCAGGCGCAGCTCGGGGTGGATCAACCGGATTTCGGTGTCCTGCTGGACGAAATGCAGGTGCCCGCTGACGGAATCGTCACCGGGCACCGGCTAATCGCCCCGCGGATCGAGGCTGAGATCGCGTTCATCCTCGCTGAAGATATCGACGATCCGGACCCCGAAAAGGTGCGGCGCGCAGTGGACTACGCGGCACCGGCCCTGGAAATCGTTGACAGCCGGATCAGTAACTGGGATATCGGCATCGTCGACACCGTCGCTGACAACGCCTCCAGCGGCCTGTTCGTCATCGGCGAGCAGCGGGCAAAGCTCAATGAATTCGTCCCCGCCGACGTAACCATGGCCATGACCCGCAACGGGGAGGAAGCATCGCGAGGGAACGGGGCAGCCTGCCTCGGAGACCCTCTGAACGCGCTGGTCTGGGTGGCCCAAACGGCTGCTGACTTGGGCAGGCCGCTCCGCGCCGGGGAGATCATTCTCTCCGGCGCCCTGGGGCCCATGATCCCCTTCCTCCCCAACGAACCAATCGAAGCGACCATCACCGGTCTCGGGACCGTCCGGGCCGTACTCAACCAGGAGAAGCCATGACCGCAAAAGTCGCGATCATCGGATCCGGAAATATCGGAACCGACCTCATGTTCAAAATCAAGAGGCTCTCGCAGCACCTTGAAATGGGGGTCTTCGTCGGCATTGACCCCGCCTCCGACGGCCTTGCCCGCGCCCGCCGGATCGGTGTGGCCACCACGGCCGACGGCGTCGAAGGCCTGATCGCTATGCCCGAATTCCAGGACATCGAGGTCATCTTTGACGCCACCTCAGCCGGCGCCCACCGCTACAACGCCGAGAAACTCGAACCCTACGGCAAAAGGCTGATCGACCTCACTCCGGCAGCCATCGGACCCTTCGTCGTTCCACCCGTAAACCTGGACGAACACCTGGACGCCCCCGACGTCAACATGGTTACCTGCGGCGGCCAGGCCACCATCCCGGTGGTCGCGGCAGTCGGCAAGGCAGCCCCTGTCCACTACGCCGAGATCGTCGCCTCCATCTCGTCGAAATCAGCCGGCCCCGGAACCCGGGCCAACATCGACGAGTTCACCGAAACGACATCCGAAGCGATCGTGAACGTCGGCGGCGCCGCCGCGGGCAAAGCAATCATCGTCCTAAACCCCGCCGACCCGCCCGTCATCATGCGCGACACTGTCCTCTGCCTCGTGGACCGGCTGGATGAGGCCGGACGGGCCGCGGTCGAGGAATCCGTCGCCCAGATGGTCGGATCAGTGGCCGAATACGTGCCGGGATACCGGCTCAAGCAAAGCGTCCAGTTCCAGGACGAAGGGACCGACGTCGAGGCCCTCATCCCCGAGGAGCGCCGCACAGGAAGCTACACACGCGTCAGCGTGTTCCTGGAAGTAGAAGGGGCGGCCCATTACCTGCCGTCCTACGCCGGCAACCTGGACATCATGACCTCGGCCGCGCTGCGCGTCGCCGAACGCCTGGTCACCGCACGAGAGGGAGCAACCCGATGAGCAGCCACAACGACACGAATCCCGCCAAGGTCTTCCTTCAGGACGTGACCCTCAGGGACGGCATGCACGCCGTCCGGCACCGGATCTCCATCGAAAACACCCGCAAAATTGCCGCTGCCCTGGACGCCGCGGGCGTTGACGCGATCGAGGTCTCCCACGGCGACGGCCTCGCGGGCAGCAGCCTCACGTACGGCCCCGGGAGCCACACCGACTGGGAATGGATCGAGGCAGCAGCAGACGTCGTAAAGAACGCACGCCTGACGACCCTGATCCTGCCGGGAATCGGCACGGTCAAGGAACTCAAGCACGCCTACGACCTGGGCGTCCGATCAGTTCGCGTCGCCACTCACTGCACCGAAGCAGACGTCTCCGCCCAGCACATCAGCACGGCGCGGGAAATCGGCATGGATGTCTCCGGGTTCCTGATGATGTCCCACATGATCCCCGCTGAGGAACTCATCAAGCAGGCCCTATTGATGGAGTCCTACGGCGCTAACTGCGTTTACGTCACCGACTCCGGTGGAGGCCTCACCATGGATGGGGTCCGATCACGGGTCAAGGCATACCGGCAAGCCCTCAGGCCCGAAACCGAGATCGGCATCCACGCCCACCAGAACCTGTCCCTGGCCGTGGCGAACTCAGTGGTCGCCGTCGAGGAGGGCGCCTACCGGGTGGACGCCTCCTTGGCAGGGCACGGCGCCGGAGCCGGCAACACCCCGATCGAACCCTTCGCCGCGGTTGCCACTCTGCAAGGCTGGCATCATGGGGCCGACCTGTTTGCCCTTCAGGACGCAGCCGACGAACTGGTCCGCCCGCTGCACGACCGACCCGTGCAGGTCGACCGGCAAACACTCACGCTGGGCTACGCCGGTGTCTACTCCAGCTTCCTTCGCCACGCGGAGCGGGCAGCCGACACTTACGGCCTGGACGCCAGAGACATCCTCGTCGAAGTAGGCCGCCGAAAGCTGATCGGGGGCCAGGAAGACATGATCGCCGACGTCGCCCTCGACCTGATCAAGACCGCAGCACACGCCTAACCACGCACATGAGCCCGCAGGCACTCCGGTGCCTGCGGGCTCGCCGCACCCCCCATACCCCCCCCTTCCTCGACAGGAAAGCAATGACGCTCCCCTCTCCCCCGCGCCCCGCCCAGCTTCCCTCTGCCGCCCGCACAGCGACCAACAGGAAGGCAGCACGATGACTGAAGCACTGCTGCAAAACGCTCTGAACATTCAGGTTGCCCCGGAAACTGGCCAGAAGTCGGCCGGACACGTCATTGTCGATACCCTGGTCGCCCACGGCATCAGACGGACCCACGTCGTGCCCGGTGAGAGCTTCTTGGACGTCTTGGACGGCCTCCACGACTCGCCAATTGAGACGATTGTCTGCCGTCACGAGGGCGGGGCAACGTACATGGCCGAAGCTGACGGCAAAATGAACCAGCTGCCGGGTATAGCGATGGTAACCCGGGGCCCCGGTGCGGCTAATGCGCACGTTGGTCTGCACACGGCGTGGCAGGACTCGACCCCGATGGTGCTGTTCGTCGGGCTGATTCCCTTCGCGCATCGGGATCGCGAGGCGTTCCAGGAGTTCGATATCAAGGCCTGGTTCGATACCGGAGCCAAGCGCGTCATGGTCCTCGATCACGCCCAAAGGGCATCGGAGATCGTCGCGGAAGCGCTTTTCGCGGCCATGAGCGGCAGGCCCGGCCCAGTCGTGGTGGGCTTGCCGGAGGATGTGATCCGGCAGCAGATCAGCGCCGAGCTGCATCCCCCGATTCCGGTGGCCACTGGCGGTATGACAACAGTCGATTCTGAGGCCCTTGCGAAGGCCTTGGCCGCGTCCAGCAAGCCCCTTTTTGTCACCGGCGGCAATGACTGGACACAGGAAGGCGCAGACCAGCTCACCCGCTGGCTGGAAAAGCACCACATCCCCGCAGCAGCCGAATGGCGTACCCAAGGCACCGTCCCCTTCGACTCCCCCTCCTACGTTGGACCCATCGGCTACGGACGGCCCCGCCCGACATATGACCTGCTGGAGGAAACCGACCTGCTTGTCTTTGTGGGAACAGTGCCGGGCGATGTCATCACCGACGGGTTCCTGTGCCGGCAGGACTGGAACAAGAAGAACTTCCTGGTCACCATCGACCCGTCACTCCGGGGCCGTTCCGGCCCTGTCTCCTACCAGATCGTGGCCAAGCCCGATGTTTTCGTGCGCGACCTGGCCAAGATCGAACTCCCGGTCAAAAGCGAGTGGCAGACCTGGACAGCGAGGATGCGCGGGGAGCAGGAAGCTTTCGCCGCCCTCCCGCCAGCAACTCCCAGCGAAGGCCAGGCCCGCATGGACACCCTGATGGCCAATCTTGTCCCCACGCTGCCGGTGGACGCCATGGTTACCCTAGGTGCCGGCGAGCACACCAACTGGGCCCACCGCTACTTCCCCACCCAGCGGTATGCATCGATGATCAGCGCGCGCAATGGCTCCATGGGGTACTCCGTTCCTTCCGCAATCGCCGCGTCACTGGAGTACCCGGGCAGGCGTGTGGTCACCATCGCCGGCGACGGCGAATTCCTGATGAACGGTCAGGAACTGGCCACTGCAGCCCAGTACGGCGCAACCCCCTTGGTGATCGTGATGGACAACCAGGAATACGGAACCATCCGCACACACCAGGAACGCCACTACCCATACCGGGTCTCGGGAACGCAGCTCAAAAATCCCGACTTCGCTCTCATGGCACGGGCCTTCGGCGGCTTCGGCATCAAAGTCGAACGCGACGCCGATGTTCCCGATGCCATCACCACCGCCCTCAAGGCGATAGACGAGGACAAGGTGTTCGCACTCATCCACCTCCTGGTTGAGCAACGAGTCAAGGCCTACTACTAAAGACGCCCTCCGGTGTTTCCGCCTCTCGAAAACCCTACCTTTAAAGGATTTCCTTATGACTGTTTCTGAGCTGTCCCCTGCTGACCCGCGTGAGCGGGAGACTTCCCTGCTGGCAGCCGTGCCCACCGGGTTGCTGATCGATGGTGAATGGCGGGAGGCATCCGACGACGGCACTTTCGATGTGCAGGATCCCGCCACCGGCCAGGTGCTCGCCACCCTCGCCTCCGCTACCAGCGAGGACGCCATCGCTGCCCTGGACGCTGCTGACAGGGCACAGGCCGAGTGGGCGCGCACCGCGCCCCGCGTGCGGGCCGAGATCCTGCGCCGCGCCTTCGACCTGGTCACCGAACGTGCCGAGGACTTCGCGCTGCTGATGACCCTGGAAATGGGCAAGCCCCTTGCCGAGGCACGCGGCGAAGTCACTTATGGTGCGGAGTTCCTGCGCTGGTTCTCCGAGGAAACCGTCCGAGACTACGGCCGCTACCTCACCACCCCGGAAGGCAAGAACAAGATCCTGGTCCAGCACAAACCCGTCGGACCCTGCCTGCTCATCACCCCTTGGAACTTCCCGCTCGCCATGGCCACCCGCAAAGTCGCCCCCGCCGTCGCCGCCGGTTGCACCATGGTCCTCAAACCGGCCAAACTCACCCCGCTCACAGCGCAGTACTTCGCGCAGACCATGCTCGATGCCGGCCTGCCCGCCGGGGTCCTGAACGTCGTCGCCTCCGCCTCAGCGTCGGGCATATCGGGTCCCCTGCTGAAGGATTCCCGCCTGCGCAAGGTCTCCTTCACCGGCTCCACACCTGTCGGTAAGCAGCTGATGGCAGACGCTGCGCAGAATGTGCTGCGCACCTCCATGGAACTCGGCGGGAACGCGCCGTTCATTGTGTTCGAGGACGCCGACCTCGACGCTGCCGTCGAGGGTGCCATGGCGGCGAAGATGAGGAACATGGGTGAAGCCTGCACCGCCGCCAACCGGTTCCTCGTCCACGCATCCGTAGCCCAGGAATTCACCCGCAAGTTCGCCGCCGCCATGGGGGCCCTGGCCACGGGCCGCGGCACCGACCCGGAAACGAAAGTCGGGCCCCTGATCGACGCCGGCGCCCGGGATGACGTACACGCCCTGGTCACGGCCGCCGTCGATGCCGGAGCCGTCGCCGTGACCGGCGGTGCACCGCTCGACGGGCCAGGCTACTTCTACCAGCCCACCGTCCTTGCCGACGTCCCGAACGATGCCGCGATCCTGGGCCAGGAAATCTTCGGCCCCGTCGCACCCGTCACCACCTTCACCACCGAAGAAGACGCCATCCGGCTCGCCAACAACACCGAGTACGGGCTCGCGTCCTACCTCTACAGCCGCGACTTCAACCGGCTCCTCCGAGTGGCGGAACAGATCGAGTTCGGCATGGTCGGCTTCAACGCCGGCGTCATCTCCAACGCCGCAGCACCCTTCGGCGGCGTCAAGCAATCAGGTCTCGGCCGTGAAGGCGGCTCCGAAGGCATCGCCGAATACACCACTACCCAATACATCGGTATCAGCGACCCCTACACCGCGTGAACAGGCATGGGAGCTGCAACCGCTTGGCCCCCGAATGCGGCTACCTCGGCTGGGCGACTGAGAACCATCCAGCCAGGGGGCACTCCCAAGGACCAGGCGCTTTCCCACCGCACCTACTTTCAAGGACACAGCAAGCAATGAAACTCCTCACGCTCCGCCTTGGCAATGGCGTCACCACAGCGGTCCGGCAGGACGGCGACACCCTCACCGAGATTCCCGGCTTTTCCGATGTCGGCGCCCTGCTGAAAGACCCCAACTGGGAGAGCACTGCGAAGACAGCTGAGGGCACAACGCACCCCTATGACGGCGCCGATCTCGCCGCCGTCGTGCCGTCCCCGGGCAAGATCATCTGCGTGGGCCAAAACTATCGGAACCACATCGAAGAGATGGGGCATGATGTTCCGGCGTACCCCACACTGTTCGCCAAATACGCCGAGTCCCTGATCGGTCCGAACGACGACCTGATCCTGCCGGAGGAATCGGACACCGTGGACTGGGAGGCCGAGCTCGCCGTCGTGATCGGTAGGGCCGGGCGGCGGATTCCCGAAGCCCAGGCGGGGGATCACATCGCCGGGTATTCAGTGCTGAACGACGTCAGCATGCGTGACTACCAGTTCCGCACCGTGCAGTGGCTGCAGGGCAAGACTTGGGAAAAGTCCACGCCATTCGGGCCGGCTATGCTCACTCAGGACGAGTTCCTGCCGGGCCCCCTGATGACCTCAGCCGTGGACGGCGAAGTCCAACAGAGCACCCCTACCTCGGACCTGGTGTTCACCCCGGAGTTCCTGGTCTCCTACATCTCCAGGATCATTACGCTGAATCCGGGCGACGTGATTTCCACGGGCACCCCTGGCGGCGTGGGCCACGCCCAGGACCCCAAGCGCTACCTGCAGGAGGGCCAGGTCCTGGTCACCACCGTCGAAGGCCTGGGCCAGCTGCGAAACCGGGTGGTCAAGGAAGCTTGATCGGCGAGTTAGCAGGGTCCGGGGGCTGGCCTTTGCAACGCACCCTGAGCCATCTTTCGTCCGCCGCGTAACGCCCACGGTTCTTTCACGGGCCCGGAAACCGCCCGTGAAAATGAGACGTGAGATGGTGTATGGGTGAACAGCCCAGTGCGCCGTACCCGGAACGGGGCAGCCCGCCATGACGCGATCGTCAGGGCTGCCGGTCAACTTTTTGCACAAAAGGGTTACTGGAGCATTTCCTTGCGCCAGGTCGCACGGGAAGCCGGGATCTCGATGCAGGGGTTGTTGCGTTATTTCCCTTCAAAGGAAGATCTGCTCACAGCCGTGCTGGACGGGCTCCGGGAACGACGAGCCGAGGGCGGCCCGGTCATGGCGGACACCATGGTGAGCCTCGACGTATTCGCCGAGCTCGCGGAGCGCAACCAGCAATTGGAAGGCTACTCGGAGGTCTACAGTGTCCTTCTGGGTGAGGCGAGCAACCCCGATCATCCGGCGCATCTTCGCTTCGTTGAACGGGCCAGACGCGTGCAGGACGTGATCACAAACCATTTCCTCAGTGCTGTCGAGCGCGGGGAGTTGCCCCAGGACATAGACGTGGTTGGAGAAGCCAGGCGTTTTCAGGCTGCGTGGGATGGCCTGCAACTGCATTCCCTATATTCGCCTGACGTCAACGTCCCGGCGATGCTTCGCCGACGTCTGGAACAGATGGCAGGAAGGATTCCACGCGGATTCGGCAGCTCACTTCCAAATATCGCACCTGCTGCCCCGCCCCGGGTCCGCGAGCTGGACAAGGACGGGTATTCGGCCGGCAGACAAACCCGCGATTGCCTCTTGCGCGCAGCCGTTGACCTCTTTTCGGGCGAGGGCTATCACAACACCAGCCTGGCCGACATCAGCCGCCGCGCCGGGATCGCAAAATCCACCGTCTTCCATCACTTTGCCACCAAGGAGCATCTGCTCATCGCGGTCATAAACCGCTGGCGCCGCTCTTTGGACGACGCCCGGGACAGCGAGCTTGAGACTGACAGCTTTTGGGACCATCTCGTCAAAACCGCAACCTACGAATTGAGTTCCGCCAGCATGCTCAGGCTGTCCGTCGTTCTGGCAAGCGAAGCGCGCCCGGCAGATCATCCCGCTCACGACTACGTCGACGAGCGGCTGCAACGGTCCAGGTCTGACTTTGCACTGGCTGCTGGGGGTCTGGGATTGTCCGATCCGGCCACCGAGGGGGTTTGGTTGGCCGCGCTGCTGGATGGGTTGCGGATTGGCTGGCTGTACGACCCCATGTCCGTCGACGTGGCCTCCGACATGGAGGCGCACCTCGGCAGCCTGGCGAAGACCGCCCTTCGCGATTCAGGTTCCTGAAGTAGCCCTGAGACCAGGCGAGGGCCCGAACCTGCTTCCGCAGCTCCGGGCCCTCGCCCCTTGGCCTGGGTTTACTTCACCGCCGTGGTGGTTTGCAGGAGGAGGTCATCGGAGGCTGCCCCGACGGCCACGCTGCGGGTGCCGGTCCCCCGTACCCACTCCCCCTTCGATGCATCCCAAGACGAAAGGTCCTTGGGGTCGACGTGCAGCGAGAGCTTCTGACTGGTACCTGCGGGGAGATAAACCTTGCCGAACTGGACCATCTTCATCGCTGTCTGGGCGACACTGCTGCGGAGATCAGGGGACTTCCCCAGATAGACCTGGGCGGAGTCAGCGCCATCCTTGGTTCCCTGGTTTGTCACCGTGAAGGAGACGTCCAGGCCGCCGTCCGCGGCCGGGGTTACTCCCAGACCCGAATAGGAGAAATCGGTATAACTCAGGCCGTGGCCGAATGCGAACAGTGGTTTAACCGCGGCGGCGTTGGCTGCCGGGTCAGTGAACCACCGATAGCCCATATTGAGGCCTTCAGACCACTTGATGGTTTTCTGGGCTTCGCCCGCGTCCTGAGTTCCAGCGGACCGTTCCGGGTGTCCTGCAAACAGGGTCTGCTTGCTGTCGACAGGGAAGGACATTGTGAGCTTGCCGGAGGGGTTTACCTTGCCGTACAGGACGTTGGCTGTTGCTGTTCCGCCTTCCTGGCCGGGGTACCACATTTCCAGAGCAGCATCAACGTCGTTGATCCACGGCATCTGCACGGCGGAGCCAGTGTTGAGCACGACGACGACCTTGTGGCCGGCGACGTGCGCGGCTGCAGCGACGGTGGAGACCAGACGGTTCTGTGAGGCTGCAAGCTGTGCCACGTCAGTGAGGGGGGAGCTTCCGCCATCGCCGGTTGTTGTGTTCGCATCATCGACGAAGACCACTGTCGTGTCGTTGGACTTAGCCACCTCAGCCGCGGCGGCAAGCGCCGTATCCGTGTTGGACCATGCGAACCGGATGGCAGGGTCGGACGCCAGGCCATCATGGGGGGTATAGCTGATTTCCACCTTGTGCCTGCCGGGAGTCAGGTTCGTCGTGCCGGCCTGGTTGGCAACGCCGAGGTACTGGCCATTGGCTGCGACAGTCTTGATGGTTTTGTCCGTTGAGACTGCAGGGTAGTCGTTGGGCGTCATCTTGCTGTCAGGATCGGACAGTTTAAGTGCGGCGCCGTCGACGGTGAGGGTGACTGCCTTAGGAGGTGCAGTCGTGGCGGGAGGTAAGCCGAACCCCTGGGGAACTGCTGTTGGTTCCACGTTCCGAATTCCATGGTTGAAGGCGTTTCGGTCCCCTGTGTCGTAGCCGTAGGGCCGCTGGACGAGGAGCCGGTAACTGCCGCCCTCCGGGACGTTCACGTAACCGGTCCACGTGTAGGTATCGCCCTTGACCAGGCCCTTGACGTTTCCGTCAAGGGCGGGGTCCGTGGCGGTAGTGACGGTACCGTCAGCACTCGTACGGGTACGGGTCAGGCCCGGCTTGTCACCCGTGGGGTCCTGGCTCAGTGCAGACGCCGGCACCGGCTCGCCCCAAATGTCGTCACCGGGTGTGTGGGTGACGTTGCTGCCGGCCAGGGAAGTCATCGCGTCGAAGGGGCTGATGGCGACCCGGTCACTGAACCCGGTTGACCGCTCACCTCCGGGGCTTGCAGGCAGCAGATTTGCCGCTACTCCCGTGACTGCGACTTTGCTGCCGGTTCCGAGAGGGAGGGTTGCGTTGTTGTTTTTGAGCAGGACGGCTGCGTCTTCAGACAGCTTCAGCGCTTGCTTGATGCCTTCGGCTTTATCAACGTTCGCGTTCAGGTCGGATTTTTCAGAGTTTCCGTGCTGCTTCACGTTCGAGCGCTGTGCCGCTGGAATCTTTGTGTTGTCAAGAAGCCCGAACCGTTCATACTGGTAAACGATCCGTGCGACGGCTTCTTTCGCGGCGTCGGCATAGGCCTTGTCGTACGACGGGGAGGCCGGGTCGATGAGCGGGATAAGGTTCTTCCCGCTCAGGAAGCTGGTGAGAAATTCCTGGTCAGTCCCGGCCACGAGGTCCGAGGTGCTCTTGGCGGCGTTGTAATCGGTGGTGACCCAGCCCTTGAAGTTCCACTCCCCCTTGATGATGCCCTGGAGCATTCCTTCGTTGGAGCAGGCATAGTGCGGGCTGCCCTGATAGTCGAGGATCTGGAACGTGGCGTAGGAGCACATCAGGGATGACACCTTGCCGTCCTTAACCGCAGCCTCGGCAGGGGCGAGGTACATCTCCCTGGCCGCCTGTTCTCCTACCAGCGACGGTGTTGATTGTTCCTGTCCGTTGTACATGCCGACGTGCTTGACCTGGGCCATTAGCCCGGTCCCTTGGATAGCATTGATCTCGTCCGCGGTGAACCTTTTGGCAAGGTATGCGTCTTCGCTGTACGCGGTCATGTTTCGGCGCCACGAAGGAGTTCTGGCGATGTCAGTCTGCGGTGCATAAATCAGGTCCTGGCCCAGAGCCAGACCCTCCCGCGCTGAGGTTTTGCCGAAAGCAGCGATTGCCTCCGGGTCGAAGGAGGCGGCAAGTCCCAGGCGGGTAGGGAATGCAGTTGCTTCAGCAAATACTTCGATTCCCTGGGCATCTACGTGGCGCGCCTCGGGGACGCCCAGGCGGGGAATGCCCTTGACATATCCTGCTTGACCGTGAGGATCGGGATCGGTGGTGGCGTCGATGCCGAACTTGTTTGCGAAGCTCCCCTCGATCAGATCGATTTCCTCGCTGGGGGTTGCATTACCGGCGATCCACTTGACGGTTTTGGTCCACGGAGCGTCGGCGGCCATGGGCGGGGATGTCGGTTCAGGTGTCGTGGGCGCGGCCACTGCAGCGGCCGGGGCGAGGGTGGTGGCGACGATGATACTCCCAACGACAGATGTGACCACTCGTCTGTACCTGCGCCGCTCAGCCGGAGCTGAGAATAGGAATTTCTGCACTGAGTCCTCCTTGACTGTGGGGTTACGAGATTTGCCAGCTGCGGCTCAAGGCCACCGTGAGGGGAAGTCGGTATGGGCTGGCATGTCCATTACCGCACATACCAGGACGAGTTTGCTAACAATCGGTCGGTTTTTAGGGCAGCGGTGTCGTCATGGAGCGTAACGCCCTTGTCGCCGCTAGCCGGGCATGCCTTCAGTTCCTGCTCGGGAGGCCCGGCCCGGCGGTTAGCGCTGGTCGGATTGCCAGCGGGAAAAGTAATTCTGGACGAGCAGGAGGCTGCGATCCACAACTGCAGCAACCACGATCGCGGCGACTGTTGCAGCCCAAACGACGTTGACGTCGAAGCTGTTCTGCCCAACCACCATGAGGTACCCGAGACCGGAGCCGGCGCCGGTGAATTCGGCTACGATGGCGGCCTGAATGGCGAAACCGAAGGTGATGCGGGCGGAGGTTCCCACCCACAGTACGGCCGCAGGGAGTCTGGTGTCCCTGATTACCTGCCACCGGTTGGCCCCCAGAATACGGGCGTTGTGCCGGATGTCCGGGTCGACGTCTGCTACTCCGGCAGCGGTGCTGACAATGATGATGAAAATGACGACGAAGGCGACGTGAATCATCCGCGAAGCGATGGTGTAGCCCAGTGCGACCGCGAAAAAGGGGTAGAAGACGAGCCTGGGAAATCCCTGCCAAAAAGTGATAAAGGGTGAGATGATCCTGCCCACGCTGGGAAAGGTTCCCGCGACGGTGCCGACGGCTACTCCCGCAACCAGCGCCGCACCGTAGCCCACCAGGGTGACTATCACTGTTGCTGCTGTTTGAGCGACGAGGCTTCCGTCCTGCAGCCATTGCCATATGTTGGCGCCAATCTTCATCGGCGTTCCCACTACGAAGGCATTGAGGGCTCCATTGGTTGCGAGAACCTGCCAGCCTGCCAGCAAGCCGACAACGAAGAGGAGTTGGGCCAGGACCATGAGTGCCTTCGAACTCCTGCGCGCACCTAAAATAGCCGCCACTGGGTAAATCTCCTTTCGATGATTGCCAAGGCGCGGTCTGCTAACAGCGACAACATGGCTATAACAATTGCGGCGCCAAGCAGGAGGTCCGGCTGACCAAGGATGTTGCCGCGCGCGAGATAGGAGCCAAGGCCTCTTGAGCCGGCCAGGTACTCGGCCAGAGCGGCTCCGAGGATGGCCCATATGAGGGCGAGGCGGAGGCTGCTCATCAGCCATCCCATGACGGCGGGGACATACACGGAGGTTGCGCGCCACATCCTGCCGGCACCAAGGACGCGGGCATTCTGGTCATAGATCGTGTCGATTGAGGACAAACCGTTGAAGACGTTGAGGTAGACGATAAGAAAGATGATGGACGTCACGAACATTGCCGCTGACGTTGTTCCAATGCCGAACCACAAGATGAACAAAGGTGCCAGCGCTACACGGGGCACTGCGTTCGCGATGATGAGGAACGGAGCCAGAAACCGGCGCATCAGGGGGAATGGCCAGGTAATCGCCACCAAAAGGCACGCGGCTGCAGCGCCTGCCACAAAGCCCGTCAGGGCACTGGTGACTGTTGTTCCTGCATTGGACCAAAATGCAGGGTCTGCAGCCCATTTGCCGAGTCTTTCGACGACCAGTTGGGGCGATCCGATCAGGGACGCCATGCCGGGGACGGTGACGGCGGTCAAATGCCAAACCAGGATAAGCGCACCCCAAATGAGAACCTGGGCGGTTACGACTTGCACCGCCGGGTTAGCGCGCCTTTTGATCCTCGCTGCCGCAGTCCTCTGGCCATCGAGGGGGGCGGCAGTCATGCGCCGCTCCTCAGTCCGGACCCCATGACCTGTTCCCGCAGGTCGCTCCAGAGTTCCTCGTGCATGTGCGTGAACTCGGGATCGAAGCGCAGCTCCAGGAGGTTCCGGGGGCGGGATATGGCCACCTTCCGGTCGGTGAGTACGGAGCCCGGTCCCCGCGTCATGGTAACCACGCGATCGGACAGACCCACCGCTTCCTCCAGGTCATGGGTTACGAACACAACGGTCTGCCGGTCTTCCTCCCACAGTTTCAGGAGGTCGTTCTCCATCAGGTTGCGAGTTTGGGCGTCTAGGGCACTGAAAGGCTCGTCCATGAGCAGGATTTTGGGCTTCAGTGCCAGACTGGCTGCGATCGAGACCCTCTTCCGCATGCCTCCGGAAAGTTGGTGCGGATAGGAGTCTCCACGCCCGTGGAGACCAACCCGCTCCAGCCACTCGCGGGCTTGCACGTTGGCTTCCTTTTTTGCCATCCCGCGGTAGCGCAGCCCGAGGGCGACATTCTGGAGCGACGTCTTCCACGGCAGGAGCGCGTCGCGTTGGAAGACAAAGCCAACATCCGGGTGGGGTCCTTTTCGCGCATCGACCGCACGCCCCAGGACGTTGATGCGGCCCTCGGAGGGTTCCCTTAGCCCTGCGACCAGGTACAGGATGGTGGACTTTCCACATCCCGAAGGGCCGACGATTGAGACAAACTCACCCTCGCCTATTGAGAGGTTGACGCCCCGGATGGCGGTGTGGGTGCCCATCTTGGACGCGTACGTCTGTGTAAGACCTGCAATGTCGATTGCTGGGGACTTGGTTGCGGCGGTTTGCGCCGGAGCGTGCATTGCCTGATTCCATGCCATGGGACTGCTTTCGTTTCGCTGCGGGTTAGGAGAGGTCCGACGGCGTCTTAAGGGATAACTTGTCATAGGCCGTGCGAACGTAGGAGTTGTCAAAGAGCCCGGGAGCCGGATTGAAATCTTCCTTGACGACATTTACGAGTTTGGCACCCGCCAACGTCTGGTCGACTTCCTTCTGTGAGAATCCGCCGGTTGCCCTGCTGAAGCCCGACTTCGAGTACTGCCACTGAAGGTCCCAGGACTTACCGACGGCGTTCTTGAAGTCGCCGCTCATTGGAGCCAGGGAATCGGCCGGCGACTTTGCCGCTGCGAGCACGTTGAGTTCCTTGACCAGGGCGGTGACGATGTCCTGGGTCAGCTCTGGATGCGCCTTAGTGAAAGTGGGAGATGAGGCAAAGACTGCGTTCAGCTGTTTCGCGATGGGAAGTGTTTCATCTTCCTGGGGATTGGCCACGAGATAAGCGGCGCCCGACTCGACGGCGGTCGCGGCATTGTTTGGAGAGGTAGACAGGACGTCAGCCCTGCCTGATTCAAGCACTGCCTGGGTTTCCGATCCGCTGCCCAAGGGCAGGCGCTCCTGGTTCGTCCAGCTTAGGCCGGCACTTTCTGCCGTAAGTTTGGCACTTATCTCAGAGATCGAACCGACGCGGGTGAAGGCCCAGCGTTTCTTGTCGAAAACCTTGATGTCGCCAGGGCCGCCAAGCTTGGACGAAGAATTGCCGATGATCTGCTGGGAAGGACCATCGAACATGTTCATCAGCGGGACCATCTGTCCGCCCTGCGAAGCAACGCCCAGGACAGAGGTGCCAGGAACGATAGCGGCATCAACTGACCCGCTGGCAAGAGCAGCGACGAGATTTGAACCTGAAGGAATCGTTTCGATTTTCAATTCAACGTTCCGATCCTTGAGGACCTTGGTGAGTTCACCGTCGGGGCCGATAGCCGCGTAGAAGGCCCCGAAGGTCACGTCCGGTGAGAACAATCCCACTTTCAACTGCTGCGGATCTGCGCTTTTTTCGCTCGCGGATCCACCAGCACACCCAGTAAGGACAAGGGCTGACGCGGCGATTGCTCCGAGGAAAGCGGGCAACGTTGACCGTTTTTTCACAACTACTCCTAGATCAATGTGATGTGCACGACACCATGAGTGTCCAGTAACTATCGCAAACCTCATAACGATCGTCAACAACTCTGACGAGAATTACGCTTCCACCCGACACGTTCCGGACATACCGAATGTAGCAATATTCATCAGACTGGTTGACGTTCGTAACAAGGAGTGCGAGCCTTTTAGCTGTTCTAAGTGAGGAGTGTGAAGTATGTATGCGCTAAGACCGGTCCGATTGCTCCCCGACGACCTTGCTGTGTTCGCTGGGGTGACTTACGTGAGCAGCATCTAAATGGCTGCTCGGGGCTCCCAGGACCTGCTGCTGACCCTCATTGGAACCTATTTCCTTGGTCAAAAGCGGCCCATACCGTCCGGCTTCCTGGTGAAGCTGCTGCAGGAGTTCGATGTAACAGCGGTGGGTGCCAGAAACGGACTGAGCCGTCTGGCCGGACGGGGCTTTTTGGAAGTGCATAGGCCAGGAAGGAACACCTACTATCACCTGAGCCCTGAGGCTCACGTCCACCATGCGGAGCGCCTCAGTGAGATCGTCAATTTCGGGGACAACCCTGAACCGTGGGACGGTACCTGGACAGTTGTCTTGTTCTCTGTGCCGGAGAATCTTCGGGCACATCGCCACGTTGTACGTTCCCGCTTATCGGCCATGAGGTTCGCCGTACTTTATGACGGCGTGTGGGTGCGACCAGGCACGCTGCGTGAACAGGCACGCAAAGCTCTCGGAGATTTCGACGTCCCGAAGCTCACACTGCTCTCCGGGGCAGTAGTGGACGCGGCGTTCGGTGGCATTGATCCCGTGAGCGTCTTCTCCTTGGAGGCCCTTCGAGACAAGTATGACCAATTCATCGAGGCCTCGCGGACCCTGAGGGCGGACATCCGTGCTGGCAGGGTCGGTTCCGCCGAGGCGCTCCGGCAGCGGGCGCGCGTGATGCATCAGTGGCGTTTCTTCCCCGACCACGATCCATTGCTCCCAGCCGGGCTGCTCCCCCACGACTGGCCGGTACAGAGAGCGCGCGAGGCTTTCCTAGAAATATATGACGGCCTTTCCGAACTCGCTGATCACCGGTTTCGCACCCTCCTTACGGAGTTCTCCGCGGATCTGGCCGGAGAGGTTCGCTCCATGACGAGCGTTGAACTGCTCGATTTGCACCTGCCGGCTCGGGGCCTGGGCCCTTTGACCGGCAGGACCTGATGTACGTCTTTGATCAAGAAAGGGACACATGACAACCACTACCCACACCGAAAATGAACCGCTGACTGTTTTGGCGGTGGGGGACATAGGCCCGGACCGGGAGGACGCGTCAGAACTCTTTGAACTGAACCGGGAGGTTCTACAGTCAGCAGACGTGACCTTCGGCCAACTCGAGTTCGTCCTCTCGGACCAAGGTTCGAGGCTGCCGCAGGTGCGGCATACGGTAAAGGCAAAACCCAGTGACGCGAAAGCATTGGTGGAGGCAGGCCTCGATGTCATTTCCTTCGCAGGAAACCACTGCATGGACTTCGGGGCTGAGGCCATGCTCGACACTGCACGCCACCTTGCCGCAGCCGGAGCCAAAGTAGTGGGCGTCGGCGCGGACATCAGAGCAGCACGGCGTCCCGCAGTAGTGCAACACGGAACAACCGAAATTTCTTTTCTTTCCTACAGCTCGGTGTTGCCCCACAGCTTCTGGGCAACTGATAATCGGCCCGGATGCGCCCCAATGCGGGCTTTTACCGTCTATGAACAGGTGGAGCACGATCAGCCAGGTACGCCAGCGCGTATTCACACGTTTCCGCATCGGGAAGACCTGGCCAACCTGGTGCAGGACATCAAGCGCGAAAAGCTGCTGGGACGCTTTGTCGTCGTGTCGGTTCATTGGGGAATTCATTTCATCCCGGCACAGATCGCCGACTACCAGCGGGACGTAGCGCACGCGGCCATCGAGGCCGGTGCCGATGCGATCATCGGGCACCACGCCCACATCCTCAAAGGGATTGAGATATTCCGCGGTGTGCCCATCTTCTACAGTCTCGCCAATTTTGCGATGGACACCCGGGTGACGCCGGAACAAGTTGCCACACCGGCCTTCCAGGAGATTCTGGCACTTAACCCTGGCTGGATTCCCAACTTCCATTCCACCTTCAACTTCCCCCCTGACTCCCGGAAGACGATCGTTGCCAAACTCGTGGTCGAGGACGGAAAGCTTGCGGGGTTTGGTTTCTTACCTGGATGGATCAATGACAACTCGCAGACGGAGCTTCTGAGCGGCAAGGACGAGCGGTTCGAGCAGGTTGTGGACTACATGCGCACCATCAGCAAAGAGGCTGGACTCGAAACGGACTACAGACGCGAAGGTGATGAGGTACGCCCGGTGGACCTGTCACAGGTCAACCTCTGATGGAGGGCACACACAGAGGCTTGACTGAAGAACTTGCAGCCTTTGCTGCCGGCCTTCGCTGGGAAGACGTTCCCGGCGAGGTATGCGAGCAGGCAGCCCGTCAGGTGTTGGACGGTTACGGGGCAATGCATGCAGGCAGCGACCGGTCCTGGACCAAAGCCGCACGGGACTACGCCCTCAAAGAAGGAGTTCCCGGCCGGAGCTCTGTCATCGGCATAAGGCACAGGCTCCGGGCTGCCCAGGCTGCGTTTGTCAACGCAACAGCCATGCATGGACTTGAGCTCGATGACTACCATGTATCCGCGGCCGTCCACGCTGGGTGTGCCGTCGTTCCCACCGTCCTTGCCCTGGGAGATGAACTGAACGTCGGAAGTCGTGCAGCGCTGACTGCCATCTCTGCTGGAACAGAGACGATAATCCGGCTGGGCCTCGCGATGTCTCCGGAAATGACACAGGACCGGGGCTTTCACGTCACAAGTGTGTTCGGGGTCATCGGAGCGGCGGCTGCGGCCATTAGCCTCCTTGGCTTGGAGGAACGTGCAGCCCAGCACGCACTTGGCATTGCCGCCGCCCAAGCAGGAGGCACCACTGAGTTCACGCGCACAGGTGGTGAAATCAAACGCATACATGCAGGACTCGCCGCCTCAAATGGAATCAGGGCGGCCAACCTGGCACAGCTTGGTCTCACGGCCCCCCTTGAATCGCTTGAAGGACGAAGGGGATTCGCTCAAGCCTTCGGCGGCAGGAGGGTGTCCTTGGACAGGGTGAGCCGCAGGCTTGGGGACGACTGGCATCTTGACGGACTCGGAGTGAAATCATGGAGCACCTGCACGGGTAACCACGCACCTATTGCGGCACTCGAAAAACTCCGCCGACAGGGACTTGAACCCGACGACGTAGCCAGCATCACCGTCTATACGGACAAAACCACAGCTGACCACTGCGGCCAGCTGGGAGCCCACGTCACAGACATGACCGGAGCGCAATTCAGTCTCCACATCAGCCTTGCCATGCGACTTGTCCTGGGGGGCAACGATCCCAGCCATTATGCAGCACTCGAAGCGGCAAATTTTGCCATTCCCGAGGTGGTTCGACTCGCCTCGCTCATAAAGATAGCTGTCGGGGAAGAAGAAGAGAGATCCTTCACCATTGCTCCGTCAGCCAGGGTCGTTGTCCAAAGGAAACAGGGCCAGTACATGGAGGCACACGCCATTGCGCCCGGAGGGCCGTCACAGCCCTTCACGTGGCATGACCTGCAGCAGAAGGTCCATGCATGCGCGGATGCAACTGTCGGACCCGAAGAAGTGGACAGCGTTGGCCGCCAAATCCGGTCCTGGCTCCACGACGATATTCCCGTCACAGGCCTGCTGGACCAGGGCACTTCCCGCACCACGGGCAACGCCTCAACCCACGCCTAAAAGATGTGTCCGTGCCCCGCCCAAAGACAGCGGGGCACGGACAGGTCCGAGCGCAGGAACGGTCAGGCGGCGACGACCTTCAACGGCGTCGATGAAGGGCCGAACTCCAGCCAATCCGTCATCTTAATCTCCCCATCCAACTCGAAAGAGGCAGTCTTCGATAACAGTGCCTCAGTCGCAACGCACAGTTCGAGTCTCGCCAGCGATGAAGCGGGGCAGCGGTGGGGACCCCTGCCGAAGGCAATGTGCTTGTTGGGCTTGCGGTCCATGCTGAACTCGTGGGGGTTCTCAAAGACATCTTCATCCCGGTTCGCCGAGGGAAAGATCATGGCGATGGGCTCTCCGGAGGGAATGTCCCTGCCGCGGATATTTTCGTCGTGGATAGCTGTGCGCGCGAATACACGATAGGGGGAATAGAGACGAAGAAATTCTTCCACCGCGTCAGGAATACGATGCGGATTCTCCCGGAGGTTTTGCTGCAGCTTCGAATCCTGGGCCAGATGCGCCGCGATACTTCCCAGAACTGCTCCTGGGGCGGCTTGCGATGCGGACAGGAACTGCCGGATGCTTGCCACTACCATCTCCTCAGATATGGCCTCCCCGTTTTCGCCGGCAAGCAGCAACGCCGAAATGAGGTCTTCATTGGGATCAAGAAGGTTCTTTTTCCGGTCATTCACTAAGTCATTGGCCACACGGTAAAGCTCATCGCTCCACTTGATCACCCGTTCCTTGTCCATTGCCATCTGCGCCCGGTAATACTGCACCTGCACTTCCCTTGCGCGCAGCATCATGTCCAAAGGGAGTTTCAAGATCAAGCCGAACGCCCTCGCCGCGAAGTACTCGGCGAAGTCGAGGGTGAAGTCGAATCTTCCCTCGGTTACCAAGGGATCCATCAACTCGTCTGCGAAGCGGCGGAGTTCGGGCTCAAGAACAGCCATTCGACTCTTGTTGAACACCGGTGTGACGGGCCGCCTGTACGCATCGTGCTCCGGCGGGTCGAAGTGCAGCGGTGGCCTCCGTCCCTGATTCCGCGTTGCCGGAGGGACTACGTTTTTCTCAGCGGTGCTGAAGTTCTCGTGCTCTGTCTGGATCCTAACGATGTCCTCGTACTTGAAAAGTGCCCAGAAGCCGCCGAAAGCCTCGCTATGAGCCACAGGGCAGTTCCTCCGCATCTCTTCGTAGTAGACGTGCGAATTATCAAACGTCTCGTCATAGAGAGGATCGAATTCGTTGGGATGTTTGGGGTGAGCCACCTTTGCCTCCTTAACAGCGGCCGTTCCGGCCGACCAACACTGGTGTTGTAGTTCGTCTAAGGTTCGCAGTTGTTGTGACTAGCGTCAAGACAAGTGGCAAGGATAGAGTTGCGGGGAGGTGTTCCAGATGGAAGAACTGACATATGACTAACGCAAAGCCGGTGCATGGCTCGCAGCAGTTCCTGCTGACGCTCCTTGGCACTTACTTTCTGGGTGT
The DNA here is from genome assembly GCF_059414985.1 of Arthrobacter sp. SAFR-044. Taxonomy (NCBI): domain Bacteria; kingdom Bacillati; phylum Actinomycetota; class Actinomycetes; order Micrococcales; family Micrococcaceae; genus Arthrobacter; species Arthrobacter sp. SAFR-044. Next base: position 58,822 of record NZ_JBPFDN010000009.1, read on the forward strand.
TGAGGACAAAGTCCCTTCGACCTTTTTCGTAGATGTTCTGGGTGACTTCGGCCTAAGCGAAACAGCCTCACGGAATGCATTAAGCCGTGTCGCCCGGCAGGGGTTCCTGGAACCTACTAAGCGGGGTAGGTCCACTTACTATGCCCTGACTGAGACGGCCCACAGCCGTCAACGGCGCCGCCTGAAGCAAATAGTGGACTTTGGCCGGGTTCTTCGCGAATGGGACGGCACTTGGACCGTTGCAACGTTCTCAGTGAGCGAGGACCAACGCCACCTTAGACATCAGGCTCGGCAAGTTCTTCGACAGTCCGGGTTCGGGCTGTTGTATGACGGGGTTTGGGTCAGTCCATGGCCGCTAGCGGAAGATTCCCGTCAAGCAATGCTGAATATAGGCATTGACCGCATCACCGTCTTCACTGGCGCAGCCTCTGCTGCCTTCGGTGGGGAGGGTGACCCTGTTTCGGCCTTTGAGCTGGAAGCTGTAAGGCCGCTACTGGAGTCTTTCATCGCACGGACGGCACCGATTGTTGATGCATTGCGTGGTAACAAAATCTCTCCCACCGATGCGCTTCGACTGCGGATCGAGACGCTTCGGGATTGGCGAAACCTGGGTGAAAACCATCCGGACTTGCCAGTGGATCTTTTGCCGGCGGACTGGCCGCTTGCTATGGCGCGAACGCTGTTCGAACAAGCCTACGACGGCTTAGCGGCGGCCGCAGAGGCGCGCATGCGTCACCATGTGGGACAAAGTGCGGCTGAACTTATACCATCGGTCAGATCGCTCAGCACGGAGGAAGTCGCAGGCTTGGAGCAGTCGCTCGGAGACCCCGCAAAATGACGGTGGGGACCGGCGGCCTACCCTAGTCTTGAAATCGCCGAACATCCCGCGGCGCCTGGCAGCTTTCCCGCAACCCGGCAGGAACGCCATAATGCCTAGGGCCCGGTGCTAGCAAAATGCTGGCGAGGTAGCTTCCCAGGCGCCTCCAGCCCCTTGGACTCCAACTCCACCAGCAAGAGTCTTAGAGCGTGGTTAAGGTGACTAGTTTCTTCCGGCGGCAATATTGCGAGCAATTCTCGCTCGATGCCGGTGATCGCTTCGAGCAGCGGGGGTATCTCCTGCCGGGCCCGCGGAGTGAGATCCAATAGCGCGCTGCGTCGGTCGCTTTCGTGCGGTCTCCGTGTTAACAACCCAGCCGCGAGAAGCTTCTGCACCCTCTTGGTCGTTCCGGCCGGAGAAGCCGAGAGTGCGGCTGCGATTTCAGTGGGAGCCAATGGGCGGCCGTGCCTCATCAGAACGGCCAGGACGTCAAATTCGCCCCGCGTGAGGCCTGCCTTCTCAAGAACCGCCTCGCTTTGCAGCTGAACAATGCGCGATATCCGGTGGACACGCCCCAAGACGGCGGCCACCTCCACCTCAATCGAAGGCAGCCTTAGCCGCCATTGCTCCACAACCTCATCCACCGAGTCCCTCATGTAGCAACCGTACTGTAGAGTAAATGTACTTCGCCAGCGAAATACTTTTAATTGGAGGATCGTGACATCACCATCAGTCACTGCAATTCCGCGAGTGAAACAGCTCCTGGCCATCGGTCCCCACGCAGGCGCCCATCGGGTCGCCGTCCGAGCCGGGGCATCAGCCCTGCTGCCGCTCCTTGTGCTGTGGTCATTGGACAAGATCGAACTGGCTCCCTTTGCGATACTCGCAGCGACGGGAGCAGTTTTTGGGCGCAACGCTTCTTTGCCCCGGCGTCTCGCGATGCAACTGCAGACCTCAGCTGTTCTGGTCCTGTTGATCCTTGCCGGGGCGGCCGTATCCGCAGCAGAGCTTCCTGGCTGGACCGCCGTTCTGGCAACAGCCCTTGTCGCCTGCCTGTGCTCTGCGGCAGCCGACCTGCTCCAGTGGACACCCTCCGGCTGCCTCTTCTTTGTCTTCGCCTTTGCAGTAAGCGCCTACACCCCTGCGGGAAACACAGGGCTACCACTGATTGCCGCGGCAGCCGCCGGTTCAGCTGTTCTTACAATTCTCGTGACCATTGTCGGAGGAGCCCTTGAGGCCGTCACCCGCCCACGTCGAGGCGGCGTCCCGGGCCGGCAGGCACCAGCCGCTCCCCGGCGCCTGCCGCTGCCCCTGATCGCCACACACTCGCTTGCCTGCCTGATCGCTGCAGCTACGGCAGGCATGTTGAGTCTTGCAGGCGGTCTTGCGCACCCCTACTGGGCTATGGTTACTGCCATCGTGCCAGTAATCGGGGCGACAACGGCCGGGCAGCTGACTAGGGCAACCCACCGAATGATAGGCACCTTCCTTGGCATCGGCGTCAGCGGACTTTTACTCTTTTGGGCGCCCGGAGGCCCTGTCCTCATCGTCGTACTGGCTTTGCTGACTGCCCTGACAGAGCTCATGGTGGCCCGCAATTACGGACTGGCGATGCTCTTCCTCACACCCCTGACCATCGGCATGATGTTTCTCAACCATCCACAGCCACTCGGCCCACTACTAGCCGACCGCGCCCTGGAAACCTGCATCGGTTTGTCAGTTGTGATGGTCTTGATCGTCCTGACACATGACCTACGGCACCCGGAGGAACAAGCGGCTTAGCTATTTTGGCGCGGAAACGAGGTCTTACGGGGAACTAGAGATGGAATGACTCATCAGATTGAGTCACACCCCAGCCTGACGGGAACAGGCTCCTATACCTTGACTCTTCTTCTTGGGCAGGCCTGATACTCAACCTGACGGGAAGAGGGTTGGAGGCGCCAAGGGCCGACAGAGGATCGGGCACGTGCGCGTGAGCAAGCTGGACCAGAACGAGAAACGCCGGCTCGACAACCAGGTTCTGGATCGTGTCTTCACGGACATGGCCTCCGGCAGAGACACGGCCAGGCCCCAGTTCACATAGCTGTGGCGATTCGCCCGCGACGGGGACATCGTGGTCGTGCACATCTGGACCGGCTCGCCCGCAACCTCGACGACCCACGTGCCCTTGTCCAGGGCTTAAACCCGCAAGGGCCTTCGGGTGGAGTTCGTCAAAGTGAGCCTGGTCTTCACCGGCGAGGACTCCCCCATGGCCGACCTCATGCTCTCGGTCATGGCCGCCTTCGCTGAATTCGAACGCTCCCTCACATCTGTTCAGTGGAGGCGTCGGTGAATTGAGGCTTAGCGATCGATGGAAACCATGTTGGCGTCGTCGTGCCGTGCCCCTGCTGCGGGTTGGAGCGAGTTAAGGCGTTCTAGCTGGCCGGTGGTGAGTTCGACGGAATCGGCGGCGGTGTTCTCTTCCACCCGTGAGACGCGGCGGGTGCCGGGAATCGGGGCGATGTCCCCGCCGCGGGTTAACAGCCAGGCCAACGCGGTCTGGGCTGGGGTGGCGCCGATTTCGGCGCCGATGCTCCGGACTTCGTCGACGATCGCGAGGTTCCGGACGAAGTTTTCACCCATGAAGCGGGGGTTGGTTTTGCGCCAGTCATCATCGGCGAAGTCTTCCACTGTTCGGATTTGCCCGGTGAGCAGGCCGTGTCCGAGCGGTGAGTAGGGGACGAAGCCGATGCCGAGTTCACGCAGCAGCGGCAGGATCTCCTCTTCGACGTCGCGGGTCCAGAGCGAGTACTCGGTCTGGAGGGCTGAGACGTGCTGCACGGCGTGGGCGCGGCGGATGGTGTCCGGGGAGGCTTCGGACAGGCCGAAGTGCAGCACTTTGCCCTCGGTGATGAGCTCCGCGACGGCGTCGGCGGTTTCCTCGATGGGGGTGTTCGGGTCAACCCGGTGCTGGTAGTAGAGGTCGATGTGATCGGTGCCGAGGCGCTGCAGGGAGCCCTCGACGGCGGACCGCACGTTCGCCGCGCTGCTGTCGATCATGCCGGGGCCGCTGCCGGAATGGGAGACCAGGCCGAACTTCGTGGCGATCTTGACCTGGTCACGGCGGCCCTTGATGGCCTGGCCGACGATCTCCTCGCTCAGGAACGGCCCGTAGATCTCCGCCGTGTCGATATGGGTGACCCCGAGCTCGAGCGCACGGTGGATCGTGCGGATCGACTCGGCGTTATCCAGGGCGCCCTCGCTGGTGTAGGTGCCGGCCATGGTCATGGCACCGAGTCCGATGCGGGAGACTTCCAGGTCTCGGAGGCGTGCGTTCTTCATGTTGTGATTCCTTTCGGGGTGGTTTTCAGGCCTGGGACGTGGGCATGGCCCACAGCTCTGCGATGGAGGATCGCCGCGGGCGGGTCACACCATGAAGGCGATGCTCTCGGCGATGTCCCCGGGCTGCAGCGGCTCGGGGATGGCGTCGGAGGCGGCGAGTTCGTCCCGGATGGTGTCGTTGTTGTGCGAGATAGGTTCAGTGTCCACGGCACCCGGCTCGAGCACGCCGACGCGGACGTGCTTCTTCGTGACCTCCTGCCTCAGGGCCTCGGTGAAGCCGTTCACGCCGAACTTGGTCATGTTGTAGACGCCGAAATTCGCCCACGCCTGCCGCCCGGCATGCGAGGAGATATTGACGATGTCTGCCACTTTGCGCGGTCCGTCCTGAGCTGCCTTGAGTAGATGCGGGAGTGCCGCGTTGGTCATGTAGAGCAGGCCGTTCTGGTTGACGGAGATCATCCGTTTCCATTCCTGAACATCGGCGCCAGCGATGGGGCCGAGGAGCATGAGTCGGGCGTTGTTGATCAGGATGTCCAGGCGGCCGAAGCGATCGATGACCTCTGCTACGGCCTTCTCGGCCTGGGTGCGGTCGGTGATGTCGGCCGAAACGGCGTAGGCGGTGCCGCCGGTGGCCTCGATCTCGGCCACGAGTGTGTCGAGGCGGTCTTTGCGTCGGGCGACGACGGCGACGGAGGCCCCGTGTTCGGCGAGGGCACGGGCGGTGGCGTCACCGATGCCGCTGCTGGCTCCGGTTATCAGGGCGACGGTTCCGGTCAGTTTCGCTGTCATTGGTTTGTTCTCCTTCAAATGGTGGGGGAGCTTTTTTGGGCAGGCGTCAGCCACGTGCGTCCCCCGGGATTGTTGTGGGAGTGGCTTGGATGCGTTGGCCGGCCAACGCCCTGGGCTCAGGGGCGCGGCTGGCGGCGAGGGGTAGGGTTAGGCGTCGTCGTGAGCCAGGTTGATGGAGAGCTCGCGGTGGGCGTCGGCTTGTCCCTGGAGTGCCTTGGCCCTGGTCTCGAAGTTGGCCACGGCGTCGGCGCCAGCGGCGAAGCGCAGTGGGGGCGCCTCCAGTTCTGCCAGTTGGAGGAGGGCGTTGGCGAGCTTTGCCGGGTCCCCGCCCTGAAGTCCGTTCATGCCCTTCCACGCCGTCACGGTTTGCTCGGTCCGCTCGGCGTAGTCCTTTATGGTGGAATCCGCGTAGCTCGCGGATTCCGGGGTGAGGAGCTCGGTGCGGAAGAATCCTGGTTCCACGATCATGCTGCGGATGCCGAACGGTGCGACTTCCGGGGCCAGTGACTCCGCCCAGCCCTCCACGCCGAATTTGGAGGCGGCGTACGCGGTGAGGAACTCTCCGCCTGCAATGCCTGCGGTTGAGGAGATGGTGACCAGCAGGCCGGAGCGCTGGGCGCGCAGGACCGGCAGGGCGGCGCGGGTGACGTTCATAGGCCCGAACATGGTGGTTTCGATCTGGGCACGGAAGTCGCCCGGGACGATTTCCTCGAAGAACCCTGCGTAGAAGTTGCCGGCGTTGTTTACTAGGACGTCGATCCGACCGAACCGGTCCACGGCTGCCTGTATAGAGGCGGTCGCGTCGGCGGGGTCGGTGACGTCGAGCTTCACGACCAGCAGGTTCTCGTTTTTACCGACGGCCTGGGTGACTTTCTCGGGGTCCCGGCCGGTGGCGACCACGGCGTGGCCGGCCGCGAGGGCGGCCCTGGCGATGTCAGTACCGAGGCCACGCGCCGCGCCGGTGATGAACCAGACCTTTTTCCCGGGCTTGGTGCTGTTTTGTTCAGTCATGTTCTGTCTTCCTGCGTGGAGTGGTCCGAGCCGCGTGTGGGAGCGGGCCAAGATCGTGGATTTGCCTGCGGGCCGCCGGCCCTGGCGGCTGTTTCGGACGGTGATGCCGCCCAGCTGGCCAGGAATGCCAGCGCGTTTTGGGATGTGGAGCCTGGCTCGGCGGTGAAGGTGAACAGGGTCTGTCCCTGATCGCCGGGAAGGTGAAGCGTCTCGAACTGCAGGGACAGGTCCCCGGCGACCGGGTGGTGGAAGCGCTTGGTCCCGGTGGTGTGGATCCGTACGTCATGTCCTGCCCACAGCGCGGCGAACAACCCGCTGCGGGTGGTCAGTTCCCCGATCAGCTCGTTCAGTGCCCGGTCGTGCGGGTTCCGGCCAGCTTCGGAGCGGAGCATCGCGACCGTAGTGGCCGCGACGGCACGCCAATCGGGGTAGAAGTCCCCGGCTCCCGGATCGAGGAAGAGATAGCGTGCCTGGTTCGGCCGCCCGTCTTGGGTGTCTGGACCAGCAGCGACTGGGGACTCTAATACCGGCCCGTACAGCGCGCGGCCCAAGAGGTTTGTGGTCAGCACGTCCGAGCGGCCGTTCTGCACCACAGCGACCACTCCGCTCATCCCTTCCAGAAGACGCAGCACCCCGGAACGGACCCGCTGCTGGGTCGGACGACGCGCTGCCCGCCGCACCGGGGTTTTGGCCGCCCGTGCAAGGTCCAGCAAGTAGCTTCGCTCCGCCTCATCCAGCTCAAGGGCCGAAGCAACAGCCTCGAGCACAGCATCCGAAACGCGGCCCAGGCTACCGCGTTCCAGCCGCGTGTAGTAGTCCGTGCTTACCCCGGCGAGCTGGGCCACTTCCTCACGGCGCAGGCCCGGCACACGGCGCAGTTCACCATAGCTGGGGATGCCGGCCTGCTCCGGAGTGATCTTCGCGCGCCGCGAGATCAGGAAGTCCCGGATTTCATCTCTTCTTGCCACATCCACCACGCTACGCAGGCAAGGCCGGCGGTGGCAGTGTCTATCAGACACCCCCAATTGGTCGCGAAAGACCAGAAACCCATGCCGATGCGGGCACACAGAAAAGACCGACCGCGGGACCGCCTTAAACTCTGATTTCCCTGTGGTTATCAGCTGTGCTTGCGATCAATCACCGTTGGAGTATTACCCCGATGTCCAGCCGGGGGATCTCGTCTATGCAACTCGATGGACAGTCTCGGTATCATCATCTACGAGGAGACAGGTTCCGTTCGTGCGCTCACGGGCGATGATTATCTGGGACCTGGCCGTCATCCGAGACCTCCCGGACGACCTTGAACTGGAAGTCGCTCTCGCCGACTAGGTAAATCCGTATCCCACAGGAGCCCCATGACGAATCTGTCCGACCCGCTGGATCTGCGCCATGGACACCCTCTGCCCAATCGCCTGGTCCTCGCGCCCATGACCAATCAGCAGAGCAATCCGAACGGCACCCTGTCGGAGGACGAGCTCGCCTGGCTGGTCGCCCGCGCTGAAGGAGGATTCGGCCTTGTGCAGACCGCGGCCGCTTATGTGCACCCGGCCGGACAGGTCTGGCCCGGCCAGCTCGGTATCTCCTCCGACGAGCACCTGCCCGGGCTGGAGCGCCTTGCCGCCGCCGTCTCCGCCGCTGGTGCACGGTCCTCGGTGCAGCTCCATCACGGAGGCGTCCGTGCGGAGAGGACGCTGTCCGGCCAGGAGGTCGTGGGACCGTGGGATGATGCGCAGACCGGGGTGCGAGGCATGACCACCGGTGAGGTCCAGCGGGCGGTCGAGGACTTCGCCGATGCCGCAGCACGCGCCGAGAAAGCCGGCATCGACGGCATTGAAGTGCACGGAGGCCACGGCTACCTGGTAGGCCAGTTTCTCGACGCCTCGAACAACCTCCGACAGGACGGGTACGGGAGTGACCCCGCCGGACGGGGCCGCTTCGTGAAAGAGGTCGTACATGCGATCAGGGAACGCACCGGCCCGGACTTTCACATCGGGCTCCGACTGTCCGTCGAACGCTACGGCCTGGTCTTGGCGGACATGGTCCAGCTCGTCGGCGAGCTCCTCGCCAGCAGAGACATCGACATCCTCGACCTGTCCTTGTGGGACGTGGCGAAGCTTCCCGCAAACGCCCCCGAAGGCAGGCCAACACTCGTCGAGCACTTCCTTGACCTGCCCCGCCACGGAACAGTCATCGGTGTCGCCGGGCACATAGCAAGCGCCGCGGCAGTGCAGCGGGTACTCGACCAGGGGGCTGACCTCGCCTACATCGGCAAGGCCGCTATCGCCGACCATGCCTTCTCCCGACGGGCAATAGCCGACCCCGGCTACCGCGCGCCGTCCTTTCCCGTGACACGGGACCACCTCCGCTCGGAGAAACTGGCGGACACATTCGTGACGTACTTCGCGACCAACTGGCCTCAGCTGGTGGAAGGCTGAGGTCATTCGACTCTTCCGTTGCACGGTGCGATGCGGCGGCGGCAGTCTTGCGGTGATCGCACGAACGCTTCCCCAAGAGACCGACGCTATCGCCAGCTATCGATGGATCGCCTTTTAGCCATGGCTGCATCTGATGAAATACGCAGGTTCCAGGCACCGCGCGCCAAGGTTTTCGGTCGGGCTTAACTGCACCCCAACCTGACAGAAAAACCGCCTGACAAGGCTAAACGCCCGTAATCACGTTGCGCTATGCATCGAATGCCGCGTTCACGCCAGTGAAGCGCATCTCTGATCGGTAAGGCGCACGTCCCAGATGCCGTCCTTGTCGGTCAGATCCGGGTCTAGCCATTCAGCGAACCGGTCCCGCGGGATGATGACCGGGGAACGGTCATGGACGTGCTCAGGGCGTCCTGGGTGGTCGTGGTGAGCACCGTGCAGCTGGGCAGCCATCTTTCCGGATCATCCTTTGGCAGCGACGGATCAGCCCACCACTCGTACAGGCCGGCGAACCCCAACAGTGGCTCTTTCTCTGAGTAGAGGTAGTTGGTGATCTTCTTGCCGTCCTCGGTCTTCTGCCATTCGTAGTTGCCCTCGGTCGGGTTATCCGGTAGTTGGTAGCGTTGGGAGGACGTTTTCTCAGGCAGAGCCGTTGAAGACGCGTCCTTTAATGGGATGCTGCCCGACTGGCGGTCGGTTCTTGTGTGCGAGTGATGTCGAATGTCGTTCGACATCGTTGCGGCTGTTGTCAAAGACGAGCACGGCACGTCCCATGATTTGTCCGGTGCGGAGGTCTTCGAAGGCGCGTTCAGTGTCGGTGAATGCATATTCTTCGATGTCCACGGTGAGGTATCCGTCTCGTGCCAGGGCGAAGACTTCGACGAGGTGGGACTTGCTGCCCGATGATGTTTTGACGACGGTTACTTCAGGTTTGACGCCGCCGGCTCGATTTCCGGCGACGTCCAGCGATCCGTCGCTGATGCCAGTAATGGCGAGGAGTCCGCCGGCACGTGTGACGGCTGCACCGAGGGCCAGGGTAGAGGTGCGTCCTACGAAGTCAAAGGTGGCGTCGACTCCTTCGGGGAATCGGGCCAGTATCTTTTCGGCTGTTTCTTCGCCAGAGGTGAGGGCGAGGTCTGCGCCGTGCTGAACGGCAAGAGCGAGCTTTTGATCCGACACGTCGACAGCGATTACCGCTGCGGCGGTGGTGGCTTTGAGGATCTGAACGGCGAGGTGCCCGAGGCCTCCAACGCCAATGACGAGGGCTACGGACCCTGGGGTGAGCATCGTGCGGGCACGTTCGACTGCACCATAGGCAGTCAGTCCGGCGTCGGTCAGCGGGGCGGCTTGCCTGAGGTCCAGTCCGGTGGCGTCAACGAGATGTTCGGGACGTGCGAGGAAGTATTCGGCCATGCCGCCGTCGTCGGTGACGCCCAGGGCCGACCATCCGGTCGCGCAGGATGCCGGCCGTCCTTCGCGGCATCGTCGGCAGGTACCGCATCCGGAGATGCCTTTGACTCCGACGGCCTGCCCGACGGTCCATCCTCGTACTCCTGGTCCGATGGCGTCGATGATTCCGGCCATTTCATGGCCGAGGGTCACGGGGAGAACGGCGCCGAACAGTTCTGGTGCGGAGAGGAGGGTGAGGTCACTGTGGCAGACCCCGGCTGCGACTGTGCGGATCCGCACTTCGCCTTCACGGGGTTGTGGGACGGTCACGTCGGTCAGTTCGACTCGTCCTGCTTCGAATGCCCGATATGCCTTCACTTGTGTCTCCCTTGGGTGCTGCTGGTTCTGGGTGGCCGCCTGCTGTTGTTTTCAGGTGGCCGGGATGATGTGGTGTTCGCTGGTGTCGAGAAGTTGGCGGTCTCCGGATAGCTGGTAGATCCAGATCACGCCGAGTTCGGCGGCCACCACGTCGACGGATCCGACGATGTGTCGGCCGTCTTGGCCAACGGCTTCGACCGTGTCTCCCGGTGCGAGGGTGGCCAGCAGTTCGTTATCTGTTCTGATCGAGGTGAGATCACGCATTGTTCGCTCCTGTGGCTGGTGCGGTCGCTTACGTGGAGGTGAGCGACACGGGCCTGTTTCAGGGTTGTGACCCGCTTGCCCGGGTGGGGGTGGTGCGCATGGTGCTGGTCCTGCACCGCTAGTGGCGGTCCGCACCATGCGCACCATGGGGGGTTAGTCCTTTGGTGCCATGCGCAGGGCGACGGCGAGCCCTGCGAGTCCGAGGACTGAGACGGTCACGGCGAGCAGGAGGGCTATGGTGTAGCCGCCGGTGAGGTCGAAGTTCAGGCCCCACAGGGGCGTGGCGAGGGCCTGGCCGAAGTAGTAGAACATCATGGCGACGCCGTAGACCCGTGAGAACCGGACTTGTCCGAAGAGCTTGGCGATGACAATCGGAAGGAGGACGGTGAGGGGGGTGTTGCCAACGGCCACGAGGACGGTGGCGATGGTGACGGCGATGTTGGAGCCGACGTAGGCGAGGATCAGGAAGGCCGCAGTAGAAGAGGCAGCGGCGATGGCCAGGGCTGTGGAGAGGCCGATCCGGTCCGCGATGACGCCCTGGAGTGGCTTGGAGAGCATCATGCCAATCGACATCACTGACATGATGGCACCGATTTCAAGGGCGGGGATTCCCTTGCCGCCAAGCAGGCTGGGGAGCACCTGGGTCACACCGATGGGGAGGGAGATCAGGAACGTGGCGACGAAGACGATGACGAAGGCGGCCGGACGAACCTTTAGGGCCGTGGCTTTTGCGTCGGTCTTCTTGGCCGCGGCGGTTGCGGCCAGCACCGGGGGGTTGCGGATCAGGAAGACGGCCGCTCCGACGATCAGGACGAAAACGCTGATGGCCAGGGCTGCGTAGCCCATGCGCCAGCCGGCGTTTTTAACGACCTGGGGCATGATGAATCCCCATAAGAACCCGCCGATGCCGGTGCCCATGAAGACGATGCCGAGGACGGAGGCACGGTTGCGGGAATGCCAGAGGGTAATGATTGTGGTGGCGGCCATGACAGTGCAGGTTCCGAAGGCGGCACCGGTGAGCAGTCCGCAGAGGTAGATCACGTAGATGTTCGGGGCCAGTGCCATGCCCGTGAGGCTGGCGGTGGCCACGATCCCGCCGATGGTGATGACCGGTCGTACGCCGACGCGTTCGTAGACGCGGCCGATGATGGCCATGGTAACGGCGCCGCCGATGGTCCAGAGGCTGTAGTACACGAGGTACTGGGCCATGGCGACACCGAATTCCTTAGCGGCGGGTACGACCATGAAGCCCAGGGCGCTGACGCCGGAGACGGCGATGGTCAGCAGGCCGGCGCCGATGGTGGAACGCAGCCGGGGGCCCTTGAGTTCGCGGCTGGCGGCTGTGTCTGCGAGTTGGTGTTCGAGTGCTGTTGCCGAGGTATCGGCGATAGTTTCAGTCATTGCTCATGCCTTCCGGGGAAGCTGAATCTGCTTGAATTCGAGGAGTTCCTCGACGCCCTGCAGTCCGCCCTCGCGACCGAGGCCGGACTTTTTGTAGCCGCCAAAAGGCAGGATGTTGCAGACCCCTGCACCGTTGATGGTGATGTTGCCGGCCTGCAGCCGCAACGCGAGTTCGACCCCGAGGTCTTCGTTGTTGGTGAAGACTCCGGCCGCGAGGCCGTAGTCGGAGTCGTTGGCGATTGCGACGGCCTCGTCCAGGTCCTCATAGGTCTGCACGACGGTTACCGGGCCGAAGACTTCTTCCTTCACGACGGTCATGTCCGGCTTGACGTCGGCGATGAGGGTGGGTGAGACGAAGTACCCGGGAAGGCGTGCGGGGCGGTTTCCGCCGGCCAGGATGGTGGCACCTTCGTCCTTGGCGGTCTGAATGTAGCTTTCGATGGAAGCTCGGTGCTCTTCGGTGATGACCGGGCCCATGGTTGTCAGAGGGTCGTTGGGGTCCCCCAGGACAACGCCGTCGTAGATCCTGGTGAGGGTTGAGAGCCACTCGGTTTCACGGGATTTCGGGATGAGTACGCGTGAATAGGTGGTGCAGACCTGTCCTGACTGCATCAGGGAACCGCGCAGGATCAGGGCGTCTGCGCTTTCCGGGTCGATATCGTCGAGGACGATGACTGCGGACTTGCCGCCCAGTTCCAGGGTGACGCCTGCGATGTTTTCCGCTGCTGCCTGCATCATCTTGGTGCCGGAGGCGGTGCTTCCGGTGAAGGAGATCCAGCGGAATTCGGGCCGGGCGGAGATGTCTCCGAGGGCCGCACGGTTACCCGGGAGGAAGCTGACCATGCCGGCGGGGACGCCGGCGGCTTCGATGGCTTCGGCGATGATCCAACTGACTGTTGCCGCTTCGGGGGGCAGTTTCACTACGATGGGGCAGCCGGCCAGGAGGGCGGGGGCAACTTTCAGTGCGGTGAGCATGAGAGTGCCGTTCCAGGGCACGATGGCCAGAACCGGTCCGCAGGGTTCGCTGGTGGTCAGCACGTCCGGGTAGCCGGCCCGGGCTGGGACGAGCTGCGGTTTGTCGTGCAGGTGGCGGGCGTGTTCAAGGTGTTCGGTGAAGACTCCAGCGGTCCTGATGGCTTGGTTCTGCCCGTAGGCCCGCAGGCCTCCGAAGTCGTGGACGTAGGCTTCGACGATGTCGTTGCTGCGGGCGATGATTTCTTCGCCGATGCGTGCCAGGACTTCGCCTCGCTCCAGGTAGCTCATGCGCTGCCAGGGGCTGGAGGTGTGGGCAGTCACTGCGGCACTAATGGCTGCGTCCACATCAGCGACCGTTGCCTGGGGTATGGAGCCGATTTCCTCGGCGGTGTACGGGTTGATGACAGGGATCCGTGGGCGGTCGCCGGCGGGAACCCATTCACCGGCGATGTAGAGCTTGTCACGGGTAAAGAGGTCGGTGCGGGGCGGTGATTGGGTGGCGGACATTTTTCTCCTTTGATGAATCCGTGCTGGGTGGGGTTGGTCAGGGGAAGCGGACGTATTTTGTTTCGAGGTATTCGTTGATTCCCTCGAACCCGCCTTCGCGGCCGAATCCGCTGTGCTTGATGCCGCCGAAGGGAGCTGCGGCGTTGGAGACGATGCCGGCGTTGATGGCGACCATTCCGGCCTGCAGGGTTTCGGCTACTTGCCAGGCGCGTGTGGTGTTTTCGGTGTAGGCGTAGGCGGCCAGGCCGTATTCGGTGTCGTTAGCCAGCGCCAGCCCTTCCTCATCGGTGTCGAAGGGCACGACAGGGGCGACGGGACCGAACGTTTCTTCGGTCAGCAGGCGCGAGCCGGGAGCGACGTCCGTGATGACGGTCGGGGCGTAGAAGTAGCCGGTGTCCCCGAGGTACTGGCCGCCGGTGAGGATCCTCGCTCCGCTGGCCTGTGCTTCTTCCACGCGTTGGGCGACGTCTGCCCGGGCTTTGTCATCGATCAGGGGGCCGACGTTGACGCCGGGTTCGGTTCCCCTGCCCACGACGAGTTGTTCCATCCGGTCGGCGAACCGTTCGGAGAATTCCTGGGCCACGCGCGCCTGGACGTAGAACCGGTTGGCTGCGGTGCAGGCCTGACCGCCGTTGCGGATCTTGGCCAGCATCGCCCCTTCCACGGCCGCTTCGAGGTCGGCGTCGTCGAACACGATGAACGGTGCGTTGCCTCCGAGTTCCATGGACAGGCGGAGGAGCTGGGTTGCGGACTGTTCGACGAGCTTTTGTCCTACCCGGGTGGACCCGGTAAACGTCAGTTTCCGCAACCGGGGATCGTTCATCAGCGGGGCCGTGACAGATGCCGCGCTGCTGGAGGTGATGACGTTCAGGACACCGTCGGGGACTCCCGCGTCGGCCATGATCTGAGCGAACAGCAGCATGGTCAGTGGGGTCTGTGTTGCGGGTTTGATGACCATGGTGCAGCCGGCGGCGATCGCCGGAGCGACCTTGCGGGTTCCCATCGCCAGCGGGAAGTTCCAGGGTGTGACCATCAGGCAGGGCCCGACAGGCTCCTTGAGGGTGATCAGACGTCCGTTTCCGCCGGGGTCGGGCAGGTAACCGCCACCGACCCGTGCGGCCTCTTCGGAGAACCAGCGCAGGTACTCCGCTGCGTAAGTCACTTCAGCTCGGGAGTCGCTGAGGGGTTTGCCCATCTCCAAGGTGATCAGCAGGGCGAGTTGCTCGCTACGGTAAACGACCAGTTCGAAGGCGCGGCGCAGGATTTCTGCCCGTTCGCGGGCAGGGGTTTTCTGCCAGCGGGACTGGGCATTGCTGGCGGCCGTGAGGGCATCAAGTGCGTCCGCTTCGCTGGCGTCGGCGATGCTGGCCAGCGTGGCAGTGGTGGACGGGTCGATGACGGGAATTAGGCCCTCGTTGCCGGCGGCGCGCCACGTGCCACCGATGAACAGCTGGGTGGGGACTGTGCGCAGCGCTTCGGTCTCTGCGGTGTTCGTGTCGGGGGCCTGCAGGGTGTTCTGGGTGGTGTTCATGGGTTTCCTGGTCTCAGAGGCTGGTGGGGCGCTGGCCGGGTTCGGCGCGCAGTGTGTTGAGGATGTAGGACACTTCCATGACGTGCTCGGCGGTCTTCCAGTAGAGGTCCAGAAGTGTCGGTTCCGGCCGGACGAAGCTCGATGGTGCCCAGCTGCCGTCAGGGCGCTGGTTGCGCATGAACCAGGCAGCCATTTTGACGACCGAGGCCAGGGTGTCCGGGTTTGGGGAGACCGCTTGAGCTACGGCGGCGCCCCACCCGAATTTGCAGATCTGCACGGAGGACGCGTCGTTGAATTGTTGCTCGGTTCCGTTCAGGTTCAGGGCCAGGTAGCTGTGGGCCAAATCCATCGGGGAGCGGAGGCCGGTCTGCTGGGAGTAGCCCGCCAGGAAAGCTGCGGCGATGCCCGGCTGGAAGTACGCCTGTCGTTCGGCGGTGAAGTCAACGACCCTGCCGAACGCTTCGTTGGGTTCGAAAGCGGTCACGAGGGTGCCGTGGCGGCGGCTGGTGTAGAGGCGGGTGGGAAGTTCCTGCTGCAGCGCGTACGTTTCCTGGAGCCAGGAGTAGACCCCGTCTGCGGTGTTCCGGTCGCGGGTGACCAGTGCTGATACGCCGAGCTGGGCTGTTTTCAGCATGTCCTGCAGCGGGTCATCGAAAGTCGCATATTCATAGACGCCCCCGCTGTCCGGATCCTGGTAACGCGCCATCGCCGTGTTGACTGCCTCCGCGGTGTCATACCGGCCCAACAGCCACGCCGCGATGGCGATCGGGGACAAGTGGTAGACCGGGCTTCCGGGTGCCGGGGCCGAGGCCGGGCCCTCGCGGAGGTCACCGTCAGATGTCAGGGCGGTGCGTTCGATCCAACCGAGCATCGCGGACGCCACGTCGGGAGCGCCTCCGACGGCCAGAGCCCAAGGGGCCCGCCACCAGGCGTTGGCGCGGTCGGCGCCCTCGGGTGCACCATCGGCGCCTACCCGTTCGGTCAGCCATCGAACGCCACGGTCGCGGCTCTCGGTCAGGTCCTGAAGGTCGATCTCTTCCAAAGTGGTGGGCCACTGCTGTGCAGATGTTGTCGTTGTCATGAGGTCTTTCTCGCTGTCGGTGTAACGAAGGGGCGGGTCTGTCAATGGCTGAGCGCGGGTTCTGCGGCGGTGGATGCCGGAGCGTGGTGTGCTGCTTCGACGGTGAAGTCATCCAGCGGTTCACCTGGCGGGTAGATGCCGATGAACAGTTCGCTGCCGGCTTCGGTCAGCATCAGGCCGGTGCCGGCGATCCGCAGCGCAGGTCCGGAGGAGTCGACGGCCGCTGTGAAGGTGGCCAGCGGGACCCTGGGGGCGTCGGCGTCGCCGCCCGCTATGCTCAGTGTTCCGTGGGGACCGTCGACCAGGATGGCCGGGTCTGCGATGCGCAGGAAGAGGGCGCCGTGGTGTCCGCTGAAGCGGAGGTCGCCCCGGAAGGCCAGGCTCAGCCCGTGATTGGTGGCCTGCATGGCTGACACTTCGAAGGTGAATCCTTCAGTTTCGCTCGGTTCTGCGCCGTCCGTGGCCGAGCACCGGCCGTCGCTTAGACGGGCGACGTAGCGGAGGAAGGACTGCTTCATCGACCATGCGAGCCGCCCAGCCAGCCCTGTTTCCGTGGTGGTGTTCATGATGCCGCTGCTCCCGCGAGCAGTGTGCGGCCTGCGGGAACGAGCAGGTTCTTCAGCGGTTGGGTTTCGTCGGAGGCCAGTTCGACTGGTACGGTGCGTCCCTTTTGCAGTGCCCCTTTGAGGGCGATGAACTCACCTGGGCGGTTGACGCTTTCGACGGCGACGACGTTGTCCCCCGCGTAGTAGAGGATCGTATATTTCTCTTCCGCGGGGTTGCCGCGGATGACATGCCCGGTGGCAGCTGTGGGGGACCCTGCGACCTGCAGCTTCAGGTCGAACTGGTTGGACCAGAACCAGGGCACGCCCATGGCGGGAGCGGCGTGCCCGATGAGCGAGGCTGCCGCGATGCGGGCCTGGTCGATAGCTGTGGCGACGGATTCAAATCTCATTCGTGCGGGGCCGATGCCTGCCTGCGGGTTAGGGACGCTGACGCAGTCCCCTGCAGCGACGGTCCGTCCGTCGGATGCGACGCATCTTTCGTTGACGGTGATGCCGTCGGTGACGTCCAGGCCGAGGGTTTTAGCGAGTTCGACCCTGGGTTCGGCGCCTATTCCAACAACGACGGTGTCGGCGTCGATGATGCGTCCGTCAGCCAGACGGGCGCCGGCTACGTGGCCTTCGCCGTTATCGATGAATGAGGTGACCTGGGCGTGTTCGATGAACCGGATTCCGCGCTTTTCGTGGGAGGCGCGCAGCTGGGCGGCGGTTTCGGCTCCCACGGCCCGGCCGAGCAGCCGGTCGCGGGGGATGGCAACGTCGACGTCCTTGCCCAGGGTGCGGGCGCTTGCGGCCACTTCGAGGCCGATGAAGCCTCCGCCAATGACGAGGACTTTGGAGGCGTGACCGAGCAGGTTCCGGACCCGCGATGCGTCGTCGGCGTCGCGCAGGTATGAGATGCCGTTCAGGTCCTGCCCTGCGGCGGCGAGTTTGCGGACCCGGGTTCCGACAGCCAGTGCCAGCCCGTCGAAGGTCAAGGTGCGGCCGGTGTCGGTGGTGGCTGTTCCGTGGCCGTTGGCATCACGGGTGATGTGGGTGACGCGTTGGTTCAGTTCGAGCCTGATGTTGTTCTGGGCGAAGAATTCCGCTGTCCGCAGGGCGATTTCCTCGTGGTTGAGCTGCGTGGTGAGGAAGGCTTTGGACAGTGGGGGCCGTTCGTAGGGGATGTGCAGTTCGGCGCCGACGATCGTGATGTCGTGTTCGTAGCCGAACTCGCGCAGGCTGCAGGCGATTTGCACGCCTGCCTGGCTGGCTCCGACGATCAGGATGTTGCGGGGCTGGGGGGTGGTCATTGCTGGTACTCCGGGATGGTGACGTGGAGTGGGCAGGTGTCGTCGGTGGCGTGGATTTGGCATGCCAGCCGGGAGTTGTCTTCACGTTCGATAGCGGTGCCTTCTAGCATTTCGTCTTCGAGGTCGGTCATCGGTGGCACACGGTCAAGGTCCGGACCGTCGATGAAGACGTGGCAGGTGGCGCAGGAGAGCACTCCGCCGCATTCGCCGATGATGCCGGGGACGCCGTTGCTGGTCGCGGCTTTCATGACGGTGGTACCGGCGGGCACGTTGAGGGTGCGGGTCTGGCCGTTGTGCAGGGTGTATGTGATTTCGGGCATTGTTCTTTCCTGTCCTACTCAGATGTTGAGGCGGATTCGGGCGAGGACGGGGTCCCCGGGGTGAAGGTTGCGGGGAGCAGTGAGATGCCGTTGACTCCGCCGATCGTGGGGTAACGCACGATTTTGTCGTGTTCGATGCGCAGGTTCTGCAGCCGGGAGGGGATCTCGGAGAGCAGCATGCTCAGCTCGATCTTGGCCAGGGGTGAACCGAGGCACCGGTGCGCGCCGGTGGAGAAGGCGATGTTGTCACGGGCGTTGGCGCGGGTGAGGTCGATGGTGTTGGGGTTTTCGAATTTCTGCGGGTCGCGGTTGGCGCCGGCGAGCCACATGTATACGGAGTCGCCCTTCTTGATCTGCTGTCCCATGAGTTCGATGTCCTGCACGGCCGTCCTGCCCATGCCGGCTGGTGGGGTGAAGTAGCGGAGGAGTTCTTCGATCGCCTGGAGCCGGTAGTCGCGGTCGGTGCGGATCCGTTCGGCCTCTTCGGGGTGCTGGTCGAGCCAGACCAGGGACCGTGCGGTGGCGGACATGGTGGTGTCGAAGCCGCCGAAGACGAGGGCGTTCATCATGCTTTCGCCCTCGTCCAGGGACAGCGGTTCGCCGAAGACGCTGCCGTTGGCCAGTGAGCTGATGACGTCGGTTCCTTCCGCGCCTTGCCGGGACTGGAGGATTTCCCGGAAGCGGGTCCGCAGGCGTGCTTGTTCTGCGTGCGGGTAGGTCGGTTCGTGGGGCTGGGTGTAGGCGCCGCGGTGGGCGGCTGCGGCAGCGTCCTGCCAGTCGTCGGCCGGATAGCCCACGACGTAGAGGGTTGTGCGGGCCGTGACGGGGAGGATGATGTCGTTGATCAGGTCAGCGTGGCCGGTCTCGATGACGGCATTGATGGCTTCGTCAAGGAATTGCCGGGCCACCGGTTCCCATTTGCGGATGGCCCGGGGTGTGAAGAACGGGACTTCCAGGCGGCGGCGCTCAGTGTGCAGGGGCGGGTCGGATTCGCCCAGGTAGAGGCGGTAGGAGTTTTGCGGGATGCGCTGGCCTTTGCCGCCGTTTTCGGTTCCATTGAGGTCATTCACCGAGGTGAAAGACTCCCATTCGGTTCCAACCTGTTGGACTCCTTCCCAGGACCCAACGACCCAGAAGCCTCCGTGGGCTTCGGACCAGGCGATGGCGTTGCCGGTGGCGTGGAGGTCGTCGGCGATTTTTTCCCAGTTGTCCCGGTAATGGGCGGAGCGGTGGTCGAAGTCGATGACGTTCGCGGTGGTGGTCATGAGTGTTTCCTGGCTTTCCTACGGCACCAATGAGGACTTCAGGGCGCCGGTGCGGGTGAGTGCTTCATCGAGGATGGGCAGCATGGCTTCACGGAAGGTCAGTGGGTCATCCGTAGGGGCGAAGTGACTGAGGTTCTTCAACTCGCGGAAGTCCACGTTGGGGAACAGCTTTCCGACGGCCGGGGCTCCGTGCTCGGGGTCAAGCGCGGCCGGGTCGTATTCACCGCCGAGGACGTACAACGGGCTGGTCAGGGCGGCCAGTCCTTCACCGTTGACTGTCAGGTCGTGGCCGTCCATGAAGTAGTCGTTGTCTCCGGCGTATACACCCGGGAAGTTGGACCGGTAGCCCCAGTAAACTTCGCGGCGGTACGGTTCGGGTGCGTTCGGGGAAGTTGCGAAGTACATCCCGGTGCTGACCTGTTCATTGGAGAAGCGGTTGTCCCTGCACCGGTCGTTCCAGGTCGCAATGATGGCATCACCCTTCAGCGGGTTGTCCAGCGTCCCGTTCAGTGCGAAGTAGGCACCGAAACGGTCGCCGTAGTCTGCTGCCAGGTCCAGTGCGAGCTGCCCGCCGACGGAGCATCCCATGAAGAACGGGGAGTCCAGTCCGAGGGCGTCGGAGAATGCAACGATGACCTTCTCGATCCATTCCTTGGTTGGCTTGTAGGCCTCTTCCCACCACCGCAGATCCGTGGGCGGAAGCGACCGGCCGTGGTACGGGAGGTCATAGGCGATCACCCGGAAGCGGTATTGGAATTCGGGATCTGCCAGCTGGTGGCGCCACTGCCGGGCATCGCCGCCGGCCGTGTGCTGCAGCAGAAGCGGGATGTCACCGGTGCCGGCCTCTTCGTAGTACATGCGGTACTCGACGCCGTCGATGTCGATGTAGACGTAGCGTCCGATCGCCGTGTCAGTTTCCTTGAACAAGGCCCGGGACGGTGCTTCGAGCTCGGTTGTCTGGCCGGCCGTGAGAAGCAGAGCGTAGAGGCGTTCGATGGCTGCGGCGTACGGGGCAATCACGGTAGCCGGGTCGCCCAGAATTTCGACACCGTGGCGGCGGGCCCGGAATGCACTCGTGAAACGAAGGCTCCCGCGGGATTCGGCCGCAAAGACCTCGGCGGGAAGGTTCAAACCGAATACGGGGTCACCGACAGGGTCCACGACGGCGCCAATCCGGGCATCTTCGACCAGCAGGTCCATGCTCTCCCCCGCCAGGGTCAGCCTGATCCGACCGTCCATCCCTTTGAGTTTGTACGTGAGCTCAGCGTCCCCGGAGGTGTAGGCGAGTACTTCGGACCGGGTGGGCGAGGCGGTGCTGCTGTTCAATGTGCGCTCCTTCAGCAACGTTGGCGAACTGCGATGTAGACAGTATATGCACATCTGTCAGTGACTGTCATCACGCATTCTGAACTTTTTTGTCAGTAGCTGCCTTTTTCATATTTACTGCCTCAAAAGCAGTATTGCTTTTGTTGGCAGCACCTGCCACAGTGATCGAGCACACACACTTTGGTCGGTGGTCAGCGACGACCACTTGGTCCTGGAAGTCAATGAGGATTGGAACAACATGTCGGACGCAAAGGGGCTGAACCGCATTAGCACCGGCCATTACCCGCCGGTGACGAAGTGGGGTGAAACGAAGAAGGGCTTCCCCACCCTGGTCACAGCCTTCGTTGGCTACGCACTCTCGATGATTACGCTGACGCTGAATTCACTCGGCGCCCTCACACCGGCTCTGGAGGCCGAGCGTGGTTTCGCACGCAGCGAGATCTCCTCGCTTTGGCTGTTCGCCACAGTGGCGATGGTCGTTACCGGCCCCGTCGCCGGGCGGCTTATAGACAGGTTCGGCGGACGCATTGTCGCAGGCATCAGTATCCCCGCTTTCGCCGCCATGCTGTTCCTGATGGGCCAACTGGCCCCGGATATTAATGGCCTCAGGCTGATGTTCTTCATCATGGGGCTGATCGGCGTCGGTGCGATCCCCGTTGTCTACACCCGCGCCATCTCCGAGCGATTCAATCTCAGCCGGGGACTGGCCATGGGCATCATGGCCGCAGGCGCTGGGCTGACCACGATGATCATTCCCACCGTCCTGACCCTGGCGATCCAGCAGGGAGGCGTGGCCCAGGCGTTCACCACCCTGGCCGTGATTGCCTTGATCCCCTTGCCCCTGGTCCTTGTCTTCTTTAGGCCACAGGCGGCAGACCCCCGGGAGGCGGCAGGGAAGACCCACACGGCCGGGGCGAAACGGGACCTTTCGGCGCTGAAGCGTCCGCTGTTCTGGACGATCACGATGATTGTGCCTCTCGTCTGCGGCTTCACCTCGGCCTTGCTCGTGAACTACTACCCGCTCCTGACAGACCGGGGCATGAAACCACTGCAGGCCGCAGCAACACTGGGAGTGCTAGGCGTGGCAACGCTGCTTGGACGTCTCTGCTCCGGATACCTCTTTGATCGATTCCACGCCGGAAAGGTCGCCGGCATCATGCACCTCTTCGCCGCCGCCGCGATCTTGTGGACCTGGTTGGCCCCCGTCGATTTTGCTGCCATCGGCGTGTTCGTCTTCGGCGTCGTCATCGGAGCAGAAGCAGATTTCGCCGGCTTCATCATGAGCCGCTACTTCGGCGTTGCCAGCTTTGGGTTCAATTTCGGTATCTTCTACGTCTTCTACGCACTGTTCGCCGGCGGATCGCAACTGGTCATCGGCCAGCTCTATGCCATCGGCAAGAGCTATTCCCTGCCCATCTGGACCTCATTCTTCGTCGTCCTGGGGGGTGTCATTTTCCTGCTGCTGCTTCCCCGCTACCAGAAGGCCGAAGAGGAACTGGGAGAAATGCTGGAAGATTCTTCCACGCCGGCCGTGACAGAACACGCCTCAAAGCAATGACGGTGTTGGCGGCAAGGGACAGAATCCAGCAACACAACAAACGACCGTGACAGTAGTTGGAGGCCGGACCCGTCGGGTCCGGCCTCCACTACAGATGCGTCTAAGGCACCCTCCAGTCTCAACGACTCGCCTTGACAGTGAAACGGGAGAAAAGGGCTAAGCCACTTGAACGAAAGGAATTAGACAGCTGCGCTCACAGTGGCGCTTGCCAGAGTTGTCGCGAAGAATGACTCAGCATCTTCGAAACGGCTACGCAGAGCCTGCTCGTAATCAGTATCGACACCATGTACGGCTGACTCAACCGCCACCCTGAAGGCCACCGAAAAGGCGATGGCTGACCACAGGGCAGGCCTGGCATCCATCCGGCCGTCCACCCCAAGCCGGTCCGCCATGACCTCCGCCGCACTGGCCTCCCAGGCATGCTGCCGGAGCGTGTAAGCAGACAGAAGCCTCGGCGTGGTCAGAATCAGATGCATCCTCTGCGAGTTCTCCAAATGAGGGAGCCGCTCCAGGCCCACGAACGCTCGCACGAAGGCCTCCACAGGAGAGACCTCGGAGGGGACTGCCCTCAGCTGCCGATGCATAGCCCCGGCAATGTCATCAATCCAGTCCAGCGCGACATCTTCCTTCGTGGCGAAGTACCGGTAAAAGGTTCGCTCCGAAATGCCCGCCTCCGCCGCGATCTGCGAAATGGCCACCTCATCAAACCCCTCCCTAAGGAAGAGTTCAAAGGAAACAGAGCGAAGCTCATCCCTGATCTGCGTTTGCTGGCGCTCACGCAGACTCATACGCTCCCGGACCATGGATTCCTCGCTTCAGGATGTCAGTATCTGTCATTAAGACAGTACCGCGCTTCTTGCTGCCGTGCTACATCCCATCGTCTGCTGGGGAGCTGTCTTATCCGGTCGGAGCTGGCCTGACCCGACGTAATTCAAGGATCTGACCGTGCGCTGCCGCCAAGGCTGCCTCGAGCTCAGAGATCTTTCGTCGGCTAAAGGAGCGTTCTTGAGCAAGCTTCGACGTGAGGGTCCTGATGATGCTGTTGTTGTCCTCCAATACGCCACCAGGCTCTCGCTGGGCAGAGGCCGGTCGAGATGCAGGCAATGGTTCTTTCGTGCAAGTCCATGATTCTCTCGCGCAGCTCGGCTGTGAGGTAGAGGAAGTCCTTTGATACTCCGGCCTCAACAGAGACCGTCTGAAAGCTGATTGGACGGGCTTTCAGTAATTCTCGTAGGCCTTTCTCGGCCTCCAAGACTGCCTGCTCACGTTTGGACTGTGCCGCCCGGCGCAGATTCTCCCCATTTTCCTCTGCTCACTTAGCCGAACCCTGGCCGGGTGCACGTTCAATGTCGGAACCAACTCTGGCAGCCGCGCCCGCTCCCCCGACGGGGCAGTCTGATAGGAGGCCCTCGTCCACAGGCTCGCCAGCGAGGGCCGGACCCCATTAGAGATCCTCGGTCACCGCGTCCTCGATCCGAACCCCGGCGTCGCCGGCACCCCGGAGCAGGTCGCCGACATGCCTCAGGAGGGATGAATGCAAGCGTCACCGACGGCTTCTCGATCCTCATTGACGACCTGCACGACGGGTAAAATGACCTCGTCGACCTGGTCGTGCCGATCCTGCGTCGCCGTGGTCTTCGACCCGACGGGTACCAGGGATCGACCTTACGCGACCACTTCGGTTCGCCGAACAGCTCGGACCTGATCCCTGCCTGACCGACAGTGAGCGAGCGTCATGATCCGAAGTGCGTCCAGCGTCCGTGAACGAAGCTACGTTCTACCCGCCGGTCAGCAGCGCCAAGCCTTCTTCTAGAAAGCAAGGTTTCGTGAACCGCAGCTGGTTGCTTCAACGCCAACAGGCGACGTTGGTTGTAAGACAGAGGCACACCCCAACATGACGTCAGGAAACGCTGAAAAGACCGTCAGAATAGGTGCGAAAGCCGGTTTCTGCACACGCCGGGATAACAGTCTTAGATCCAAACCTGACTGCCGTCCTTATTGCTGAGCATGTGTCGGCGGGTGCCTGGCAATTGTGCAACAGCTTGTTGCGCAATTATCCAGAGGCCGTCTGGACCATTGAGAATTCGAGCCGCACGGGCTCCGCCTGCCCGAGCCTTGCGTGTCCTCAAATCCGCGACTTAGTGCCACAAGCTCGGGCACCTTCAGCGGTCCGTCCCACCCTCCACACGCCCAGCGTCGATATCGGTGCCTCAGTTATCGCTTGCCTCCCCACCTGCCCATCACGATCAACTCCTCACACCTCTGGCATCCAAGGTCTTGACCGTGAGGACGCGTCGCGGCTCGTCATGTCGAGACGGATTGCCACACCGATGAACATCCGTGACCGACAAGAGCTGCGAAGAGTGTAGAACCGGTTTTATGCCGTCCCGGAGGGACCAGCGCTTCTGTTCCGTGCGCTGCGGCAACAGAAGACGGGATCGTCGACGGCGGCGCCGGCAAGGTGCAGATGAAGTGGCTGGCGCCGGCGGCGCCCTAATTGCGCCTCCCGGTGATGAGCTCCGAAATGCGGACCCTGGCATGGACATCAAAGCTAGGATCTGCCGGCGTCGTGTCGAGATTCTGGTGTCGAAACTGCGCTCACAGTCATACGAAATTGACCGGCTCGAGGCCGAAAATTCCGAACTACGCCAGAGCAACAATGTCCTGCAGGGGGAAGTAGGCCGCCTCAAACGTGCACAAAGAACCAATGTGCAGGACCTCGCCCACGTCGCTGCATGGCTGGTTTCGCTGACCAATGCAAAGGGCGTCGCCCTCGACTCCACGACGCTGGACATTCTCAATCGCCGGGGATGGAATCCGAGTAAGCGCCGGTCCTCATCGTCACGGCTATGACCATGTCAATCGCCCGGCTGTCCGCGCAGTCAGGTCTTCGCTACCTGTTCAAGACCACGATGATGGACGACCTCACCACAACTCCCCCGGACGCGACCACCTACTACGTAAAGGCCGGGACGCCTCAAGGCCGCTGGATAGGCAGCGGACTCCAAGGCATCAACAGAAGCAGCGGTGACGTCATCACCGAGTCCGACGCTAAGGCCGTCTTCGATATAGCTATGCATCCGGACACGGGCGCGGCGCTGGGCCGCCCGCACGGCCATCCCATTGCCGTCGAAAACAAGAGCGGTTCGCCCACGGTGAGGAGACACGCCGTCGTAGGTTTCGACCTGACCTTCAGCGTGCCAAAGTCCGTATCGGTCCTCTGGGCACTCAGCCCTCGCAGCCTGCAAGACCACATTCTCCGCACTCACCACCAAGCAGTTGAAGCAACCCTGACCTGGTTGGAAGAGCAAGTCATCCACACCAGAGCCGGCCGAAACGGCGTCGCTCACGTCGGCACAAGAGGCGCAATCGCAGCCGCCTTCGACCATTGGGAATCGCGCACCGGCGATCCACAACTGCACACTCACATAGTCATCGCCAACCGCGTCCGGCGCATCAATGACGGCGCCTGGGTGACCCTCGACTCCCGCACCCTCTACAAGGCCGCCGTCGCTGCCAGCGAACACTACAACGGACTCCTCTTCGACGCCCTCCACGAACAACTTGGAACCGACACGGACATCCGCATCCCAGTCATCAGTACTCACAACCCTAGCCAGCAGCTCACCGGAATCGACGAAGACCTCATCCGGGAGTTCTCCAAGCGCTCACGCCTCATTAACCTGGAAACGGACCGATTGGTTGCGGAGTGGACAAAGGAACATGGCCAGCCGCCAAGCACGGCCACAATCATCAAGCTTCGGCAGCAAGCTACCCTGACCACACGCGTCCCCAAGGCCGAACTCCCCACGCCCCTGCACCGGCTCTCAAGACAATGGAAGGCACGCGCCACCGCCAAAGGATTCCAGCCAGAGGACGTCATCGCGGCAACGGTCAATCGCTCCAAGATTTCCCCTTTCGGTTTCCAAGACTTCACCCCAGACTGGATCAGCGCCGTCGCAACCGTGAGCCGTGAGCGCGTCGCCCAGAAACGCTCAACATGGAACCGCTGGAACCTCCTGGCGGAAGCCGAACGCGTCTGCGCCCAAGTACGCTGCCGGCCCGCGGCCGACAGGAGCGCGCTGATGGACGCCGTCGCCACCGCTGCCGAGCAGCAGTCCGTGCCGCTAAACGACTACCGATACACCGTTTCTTCCGACGCCCGAGCAGACCTCCGGCTGGGAACGCGGAGCGTGTTCGACTTCCACGGATCACGCCTCTACACCGATACGTCGACGCTCGCCTGCGAGGACGCGATTATGGCGGCAAGGAACGACGACGGCGGCCCGGCAGTCCGCGCGGACGTCATCATGGACCTCCTCGACCAGGTCCAACAACCTGGAAGGCGTGCGCTTCACTCTGACCAGCGGGCCGCGGTTGCCGACGTGATCCTAACCGGTAACAGGCTCGCCGCCATCGTGGGGCCAGCCGGCACGGGAAAGACAACGACGCTAGCGGTCGTCAAGGCTGTGTGGGAAGCCGAGTACGGCACGGGCAGCGTTGTCGGGCTGGCTCCTGCGGCCGCAAGTGCGGAGGTGCTGGGCCGTGAACTTGCCATGGCCACTGAGAACGTCAGCAAATGGCTGCACGAATCCGCCGGGCAGGGCGCAAGTTCGAGGGCCGAGCGATTCTTCTACGTCCAGACGCAACTGACCGCAACTAACGTCGGCGAGCGCCGGAGCATCGCGTTAGCGCAGGAGGCTGTGCGCCTTGCCGCCACCCAGCAACGATGGTGCTTCCAAGCGAATCAATTGGTCATTATTGACGAGGCTTCCATGGTTTCCACGTTCCAACTCGCGGCGCTCGTACGCCAGGCGCAGGAAGCCAGCGCCAAGATTCTGCTCGTGGGTGATCCTGGACAGCTGGACGCCATCGATGCCGGCGGCGTTCTTGGCTGGCTGGACCGGCAGGGAAAGGCAACACGGCTCAGCACCATCTGGAGGTTCCATGAGGAGTGGGAACGGGCGTCATCGCTCAAGCTCCGGAAGGGCGACTACTCATCCATTAATGACTATGCAGCACATGGGCGAATCCGGCACGGAACCTACCTGAATATGGCTGACCAGGCGTACCTCGCCTGGCTGGCAGATACTCGGACGGGTAAGTCGTCGATCCTCATTGCTGCCGACAACGAAACGGTCAGCATGCTTAATGAGCGCGCCCAAGCGGACCGGGTGGCACAAGGGGAAGTGGACCCAGAGCTGACGATGCTGCTCAGCGACGGCCTATGCGCAGGTTTCGGTGACACGGTGATCGCCCGCGGAAACGACCGAAAGCTCGTCGACAGCCACGGTGAGTTCGTCCGGAATGGCACGCTGTTCGACGTCGAAGCCATCAGCCAGCGTCATGACTCCCTGCTTGCGCGCCGTCGCGACACCGGCGCCAGCGTCGCACTCCCCCAGTCGTATCTTGAGTCGTCCGTCGAGCTCGGCTACGCGACCACGGCTCACCGTTCCCAAGGCATCACGGTGGACACCGGCCATACGGTCGTCACTCAGGGCAGGCTCACCCGCGAGCTGCTGTACGTCAGCATGACCCGCGGTCGGTCCGGCAACTTCGCGTATGTCAGCGAAGGTGACGACGCCGACCATGCTGCTGTCGACCCATCCCTGCAGCTCTCGTGGCGGGGGATCCTTGGCGAGGTACTCGCGGCTGAAGGTGCGGAGCGGACTGCCCACGAGGTGCGCGACGCGGAGCGAAGGAACGCCGACAGCCTTGAGCGACTCTACGCAGAGTATGACTACCTCGCGCAGATCGCCGCAGGGCTGGATCTGAAACAGTGGCTGGACGAGAACCTCCCGGGCGCATCGTTCGCATTCGAACAATCGCCGTCATGGGGCGCAGCCGTAGCTGCATGGCGCAAAGCCACAACTATTAGCCGGCAGGACACCGAACGTGTCCTCCAGCAGGTCTGCCAGGAAACCAGTAGCGCCAATGATCGCTGCGCCGTCCTCAGCACGCGTTTGCGTCGATTACCTAGGGGAACGACGGCGGCTGTGGAACCCTTGGTTGAAAAGCTCACCATTTCCCGTCCCGACTTAGCGGAGATGGTTGAGCAGGTCAGGGCACGTATTATCCGAAGATCGGAAACCGTCAGCATGGCGGCTCTGACAACCGATCCTGAGTGGAAACGTTCTTTGCTCGATGCCTTCGGAGGCTCCGCCCGCGCCGAAACGTGGCAGCTGGTTCGTGACGTTGCCGTTTACCGGGACAGGTGGGCATTGCCCGATTCTCCCCTGCCCTTGGGGTTAGCACCCTCGGACTTCGAGTGGGAACAAGCGGCTCAGCGAGCACGTCTAAGCGAAGCAATCGAAGTCGTTCGATTCAGATCTACGCCACCCGAATCAGGAACCGGTCACAAGGAATTGTCCTTGCCGCAGCAGGTCGTCCTTACGAGTGCTGGCTGGCAGTTCTAAGCTGGGAAGTGAGGCAAGACGATGGTCGAAAATCCGGTGGTCAAACCGCGAGTCGCGACAGTCGCGTTGGTATTGACCAGCGTGGGCGTCTTGATTCTCCTCGTCCTGTTCCTAGCTATCGTTCCCGCCACAAGTCTTCCGCCTTCGGTATCTTTGCCCCTGGTGGCTGTTTGGCTCGCAGCCGGACTATTGCTGGGCTGGCAATGGTGGAAGCGGATCACTCGGTCCCGTGAATGGCAGGCTTTGTCCGCCGCCCGCTGGAGGGCGTTCAACACCACCAAGCAGTCGAGCGGCACGACGACAGAAGTGACGCTCCTCAGTGTCGATGCCGTGCAGCCAACCGGTTCGTGGGTGACCATCCTGTGGAACCGTTTCGAACATGTGCAACCAGCCTGGCTTGAAGCGCTGCCGGAGCCGGTATGGCCAGGATCCATCCTGCTCCTCGCACCCGACCCAGCTCAGATAATGCCCGGCGTCCCTTGGCCAGAGACGTACTTCATCCGCGCCGCTGACTGCTTGGCGTGGGCACCCGCCCAAGGGTGGCGCACTTAGGCTCCACCCATTGCCGCAAGGCCCATCCGATCCAAGCATTCGAACACATGTTCTAATATGGCTTCATGATCAAATCCGGCTCCCCCGAAGATCTGGAGCGAATGATGATTCGCATGGACACTGAGGCGAATCGGCCGATCGATGATCCTGCGCCGCTGAGGGATTTCCCCAAGCATGGTCGGCCACTTGTGTTCGTGGGTGGAATTTACGGCAAGGCCGTGGGCTGGACGCAAAAGTACGGCCTCATAGAGTGGCTGGATCCTTCCGGGAAGTACCATATGGGCTGGGCGCATTCCTCGAGCATCCGGCGCGTCCAGCCCGGAGACTGGAAGGGCAGCAGTGCGCTTTAGTTGGCCGCCCTTCCGGCGATTTTCGAGTAACCATCGGATAGCGCACCGCGCGTCGACGAAGCCGTCGGCGTCTAATCGTACCTAGGGTCGTGGGCATGGAAAGGGACCCATCTGGGGAGCTGAAAGGGCAGACTTCGATCAACGACCTGCTCGACGAGCCGGTTGGCGCCGCGCCGGTCCAGCTCGCGCTGCCGATCCTGGTGCAGGTGAAGCCTGGACAGTTTCTTCGTTTGTCTTAGTACTGCGGCCACAGGTTCTTGGTTGAGGCGCCCCGTGCCGGGTTGGCGCGTAATCAGACCACCGCCGTCGTTAACGCCGAGTCTTTAGCCATCGGAAGCGTCTGAGCGCCGGGAAACATGCACAAAGAGACGGCCTGGTCCAGTCGAGGATCAGGCCGTCCTACATCCAGCAGCAAACAGCTACATGCTCATGTCAGCTCGCGCCGGCCCGCCTAAAGGGGGCACGGCCACCGGCCCTTTCGTAGCGATGCTGTAGGCGGGCTGCGCCACTTCCGGCGTCACTTGCAGCCCGGCGTCAAATCCAGCCTCCGCACCGGCGGCCGCGCGCGGCGAGCGCTGGTAGGCCGCCGTGCCGAACCGAAGGTCGGGACCAATGGTTTCGGCAACAATCCGGCGGGCTTCCCGCTTCTCGCCATCCTTTTCGAACGCGCGGAATTCCAGTTCACCCGACACCGTGACAGGGTCCCCCTTTTTCAGGGAGTTTGAGGCATTTTCTGCGAGTGCTCGGAACGCAGAGACATTGTGAAAGACAGGTTCGCCGTCGTGCCAGTTTCCGTCGGCGCCTTGGATGCGCTGGTTTACAGCGACTCGTAGCTTTGCGTGGGCGACACCGGACTCACCATAGGTGAGCTCAGGGTCCGCGACGAGGTTACCGGTGATGTTGACCGGGATTTTTGTACTCATGTGTGCTGACCTTTCATTTGCAGACGGGCCTCTCCCGTCCAACACCTCTTGGATCGCTTACGGACCCGATATTTCCAGGCCACGAGATGGCCCGCGTGGTGGCTGCGGGCCAACGTACGGATCCTGGCCTTGCGCTCGCGGTGAGACGTCGACGGGGACTTTGCCCCCAAGACCAGGAGGGTCCGTGACTTCGAGAATGTCCTTGCTTGTCGCTGTGACGCGCCCCAAGACTGACTTCGCAATGTCGACTCGCGAAGCAGGCTGTTTCGGGGAACTGCCCCGCGCCCCTGCCGATTGTTCCGCTTCAATGACTGCGTCAGCCCAGCCCGAAAGGTAGCTTGCCGATTGCGGCCCGCGGTCAATCCCATGGGCCTTCAGCACCGTGTATGCGACTGACTCCGCCTCGACTTCAGCAAGGCCGCGGTGGTCCACGCTGCTCCCGTACAGCCTTCCAACTTTGTCGTCGGGCCCGTGAAGCAAAACATGGCCGAGCTCATGCGCCAGCACGGCGACACGTTCCTCCGCGTTGAGCCAGCCGCCCACCTGCACTTGCCGCTGAGAGAAGTCGGTGAAACCGCTCGTCAGGCCAAACTGCGCCTCCGTGACGTGGATCGAGAAGCCGTGCGCTCGAGCAACCTGAGTCAGTGGCTCCCACAGCTGGGGCGCATCCGCGGACGAAGCCGGACCGGGCTTGGGAACCAGCAACGGAGTGCCTTCAGTTTGCGAGACGTCAAAGACTGCTTGCCCGCGCCAACCCGTGATGAGGGTCTTCTTCCCCTCGTCGACTGCGCCCTTGGGAAGCTTGTTGCCCAAGGGAATGCGCTGGTGTGTGCCATCAGGCAAGAGCATCTGCTGCACACGGGCGGTCCGAGGCGCAATGACCCAAAGTGCATGCTCGCCCCGAAGCACAGTGCGTCCGTGGCGTTCCCATTCCTTGTACCCGGCGACGAGCGTCGGCTCATCCGTTCCCCGCTGCGCCATCTGCATCATCAGCAAGGCGACGTTGCCGCCCGAGTACCGCCACAAATTGGCTGATGCATCGAGCAAGACCTGCCAATGAGAGGGTGACTCGACAGCCTCCTCCAGGATCGAGTGTAGGCCGTCCATCAGTGAGGCGATCCGCTCCTCGGGCGCCATGCGGCGAGCGCCTTGCCCGGCTTCTGGGGAACGCGAGTCGGGCAGGTTGGTGGGAGGAACTTCAGGTATAGCGGCCACGACAGCCACCCTTCATGCTTCTTGGATCGCAGCGTTGCTGCACAGACACCCGTTCATGGTTGAGCGCCGCAGGAGCGGCATGACTTAGAAGTCGGCGACCAGTTGATGGGTTGCCTTGCGCCATTCAACGAAGGCAGGATCGTCGTTCGCCAGGATTCGGGGCGCGGGCTCCTTGTGCGCCTGCAGCCCCACGCATCCGGCAGTCCTGGCGTGCATCCGTAGGCGTTCGACGGCGTGCGGGAGCCTCTCGTGAAATGCCAGCGGACCAAAGCCCGGATCGTCCTGTGTATAGGAGGCGAGCTCCGCGCGGTGCAGCGCGTACAACTCAGCCACAATCTCAGGGTGGCGCCACCAACAGTCGGGAATGACCGACGTCGTCAGTTGGTAAGTAGCCACAAGCCATCGCACCCAAGCGAATAGGGCACCCCAGACTTCTTGCGACTGTTCGGGTGTCATCTCCCGCCACCGGCGCGTCACACTCTTGTGGGAGGCAGCTCCACCAAAGGCAGACCGAAATAGCTGCGCGGTGATTTCATCGTCCCCAAAAGAGCTGGCGGACGGGATGTCGAACTCGTCGGTCTCGTCATGACTCCGCATCGGGCGCCCCTTCCGCCTTCTGCTGACGCTCCCTGTGCCCGTCGGCCAAGACGCGCTCCATCTCCGCTTTCAGGCGGCGCAACTCCCCGGCGTCCTTTCGCTTATGCCACTCCAGCAGGTCCAGCAGGATGGGCCGGGTGCGCCGGCCCAGCATGAGAGCGGTCCCGGCAGGCAGGCGACGGATCTCGTCCAAGGCAATTACCGGGCTTTCCCGAATCTGCTCTCCGTCCTGCCTGCCAGCGGACGACCAGGATCGCGTGGTCAGGGTGAGGCTCCGCTCCCCCAGCAACCCGGCAAGCGAGCGCAGGTCGCGTTCGTCGGACCCGCCTCCGAATATGACCTTGATGATGGCCGAGTCCCAGATGGTCGATGCCTCTTCGATGGACCAACCTGAACGGGCCTGGGACAAGGATTGCAACACGACAAGCGTCGAGATTCCGATGCCGCCGCCGTCGGACAACGCCACAGGCAGCCCGGGCCACGGGGCAAGGTTGGCGATCTCGTCCAGGATCAGGGAAAGCGGCGGCTCCAGCCGGCCGCCGGGTGACACGAGCGCCATCTCCCGGGCGGCATTGTCGATGTCATCGATCAGCGCCGAAAGGTACGGCCCGGCAGCAGCGGCCCCGGCTCGAGTGCCTATGAGATACAGAGTCCCCCGCTCCCGGATGAAGGCTTTCGGATCGAACTCCTCCGAGGCGTCCTGCGGATTCAGCGCGGCCAGCACCTTGGGCGATGACAGGGGTGCCACCGCCGCCGAAACACCAATCCAGGAGTTCGACGTATTCCGCGGGTCGTCCTCCAGGATCCCCATCAGGTCGGCCTGCCACCCGAGTGCAGCTGCGGGCGCGCCCAGCACCTCGAGCGCTTCCCGTGCCAGTACCGGGCTGGAGGACCAGCGCCGGAATGCCGCAACTCCTTCGCCGCACAGCGCCGCAGCGTGAAGAAGGCATTGCAGCACGATCAACGAACGCTTCTGCCAGGCCGCGTTCTCGCCCTTCATCTCGGTGTCCGCCGTAATGACTAACGCCCGCCGGGTCGCGATGTCCGGGTCTTCGCATCCGCGCACCGGCGACCAGCGAAGCGACGTCGGAATTCCCGACATACCCTGTGGGTCGAAGACCGTCACGGGCCGCCCACCAGAGGCCCGCGCCTTCATGGTCACCACCAGGTTGTCCGCCCTCGTCGACGTCGTGACGACGGCCCCCGGCGCATCAAGGATGGCGTTGATGACCACGTACAAGCCCTTGCCGGACCGCGGCGCACCCTGAATCACCATCGACTCCTCTGTGGAGACATGGACGGTGACGCCGCGGGATCGGCCCAGCGTCCAAGACACGTCCTGCACAGAGGGGTTCACCACCCCCGGCCGCGTGAACCTTCCCCGCTTCCGCACGGCCCTCGCCCCGAAGTCGTGGAGGATTTCTGCCCGGCGGGCAACGCCGTCGCGGTTCAGGATGTCCTGGCGCAGCCACCCTCCTGATTGCTTCCAGCGCCGCCAGGTAACAACGGCGCCAATGGCGAGCCCGCCCACCAGAAGGAGCACCGGGGCGAGCACCCACCAAACGGCGTCTGTGCCGATCACACAGCCGGATCGCGGCGAGACTATCCACTCCATGCGGTTGGCCAGAAGTCCGACAGCGGCGCCCGGATTGAAGGGCGACGGCGGCGTCGGGCCGCAGCGCCACGACGCCGCCAGGTGCCCAGCAGCTTGAACGACAGCACAAAGACAAACATAGGCCGCCGCCCCCATCAGGCCTGCGGTCACCAGAGGATTATCGCTTGCAGCCCTTGAGCTGCCCGGCCGCCTCACAGCATCCTGTCATCGGTGCCGAAGACGGCGAGCTCGTCAGTGGTCACGCGGTTGGCAACGATGAAGGAGCGGTTCCCCACTTTCCAGAGCCCCACACCCTTCGGAAAGTTCTCAACGTGCTCGCACTCGGCTTCAGTCAGGCCAAGCGCTTCCTTGGTCAGTCGCATCGCATCGTGCTTCTGGCGGTAAATGATCCGGGTGTCCGCCTCGGTCAGCAGACCCAGCGCCTTCTGACGGTGGCCACTGGCGCTGTCGCCGATCTCGTTGAGGTCTGCCACCTTGTGCATGATCAACAGGTTCGCAATCCCGTACGTTCGGGCGAGCCGCCACTGCTCGCTCATCTTCGCCAACATGTATGGATCGGCGAGCATCCGCCACCCCTCGTCGTACACGACAAGCCGTTTCCCGCCGTCGGGATTTGTGATAGCCGCTTCCAACCAGGTGGCCCCACAGGCCGCCGCCAGCGACAGGGCCTGTTCCGAGGCGCCAATCAAGGCGGACGTGTCCATCACCATCATGGGCGCGTCAGCGTCGAAGGCCACCGTGGACGGCGCATCGAACATCCCTTCAAGATCGCCGGACACCGTGCGCCGGAGCGAGTGGCTGACTGCGGTCCCGCCCTCTGCGCCTACTAAGGCGATCATCTCCTTTGATGGCTTCAGGAGATGGTCCAGCACCATGGGCAAGGTGGGGTTCGAGTTTTCCAACATGGTTTCCATCAGGGCAATGTCCAAAGCCGTGTGCTCCACCGGGCGCAGCGGCGTGCCCTGCCGCATGAGGGAGACCAGCGCCACGAGGAGATAGCGACGGCGTTGCCTCACTACTGCTTGCCACTGCGCCTCAGTGAGGGCGCTGGGGCGCGGACCGGCGTCGAGCGGATTGACGCGTGCGGGACGGCCGGGGCCAACGGAGATGACCTTTCCTCCCACAGCCTTGGCTACAGAGACCCACTCACCTTTGGGGTCGGAAGCAACGGCCGCCTTTCGCCCCAGGGTGATCGACCGTGTCACCAACGACTTGCCGCACATGGATTTGCCGGTGCCAACAGTTCCGATAACGACAATGGACGGGCCGCTGATGATGCCCTTGTCGTAGAGGATCCAAGGGTCGTAGGAGAAGGCGCCGGATCCGAAGACGTCGGTGCCGATGTAAGTTCCTTCGTGGCCAAGGCCGGACTCGGTGAGGAAGGGATAGGCAGCGGCGAAGGTCATGGTGGAGGCGCGGTGCGGTGCAGGACGGAGCCGGTGTGGCCCGCGCAGGGAGTTCGGCGCCTTGCTGCCCCAGTCGCCGCCGATGTGCAGGTCGCCAAGATCGAGGCGTTTGTCGGCGAGCGCCGCGTTGGTCCCGGTGGCCGCGGATGGCGAGGGCCGCCGTCGTGCTTTCTCTTCCCTCCGCGTCTGCCCGGACGGAAGGTACTCGAAGCTCGTCGTTGCCCGTTTCACCGCAAGCCCCTTCCGAACGGCAGTCCGCCGGCGACGAACGCCGCCCATTGCTGACCGTAGAGAAGGCGCAGCTCGACGAAGGCCCCTGCGGCAGCGGACTCCAGTTCCTGGCGGTGCCGGGCGAGGTCCTCCATTGAGGTCGCGGTGACGGTGATGTAGGCGGCCGGCCGCACGTCACCGTGGCCGGCGACGATCTCTTCCTCCCGCTGGATCACTTCTTCCTCCTCGGCCTTTTGCTCGCGGGTGAGTGGCCTGTCAAAACGGGCGTTTATGCGGCGGCGAGTCTCATGCGCCTCTTGCGCAGAGCGGATATCGCGCAGCGCCTCGGCCGTGGGCACGGCCCGGATGACTTCCGTGAAGGTGTGGCGGAACTCGCCGACGTAGATCAGGGGATGCAGGAAGCCCGGGAAGACTTTCTGCCGTGGCCATTCGGCGACCCAGAAGGTCTGGTGGAACCCGCTGTCGGTGCGCAGATAGGTCCAGTGTTCTTCGACGGCCATGGGGCCGTGGCAGTGGACGTGGTCTGTCTCCGTATGTGCTGGAATGTTTGACGGCGGGGCTGCCGCCAGTGCGGTTTTGGCTGAGGGCACAGCAGCGGGGTCGAAGGCACCACGAATGACGCCAAGCAATCTTGGTTCACCGACCCACTCCTCCACGTTCACGTTGTGAGTGGCAAGCGACGTCTTCATCGCCTCAACTTCCAGGCGGAGGACGCGTTCCAGGCCGGTCAACCCACCGCCCGACTCCTTGATCCGGCGTCGGGACTTGCTCGTGTCCAGGACAATCGCGACCAGAAGTTCATGGCTCATGGTCGACCCGGCCGCGCCCAGCAAGTCCTCATAGGCGCGTTGTCCCCAAGTCGGCTTCGCGCTTGGAGACTGTTGCGCGTTGTTGCGGTAGAAGTCCCAGAGCGCGGATGACGGGTACGGCACGGTGTAGTCCTGAACGGCGACCCTGGCCACTCCGGGCCGTTGTGCCATACCGGCCTGCACACGCGACCATGCTTGGATAGACCACGCCTTGTCGTCCGAGTCGAGGAGGGCAAAGGACCGGGTACTGCAACGCAGGACGGCGACCGCTTCTCTCCCCTGCCGGTCAACGATGAAGCATTCACCTCTGGCCGTTGTCCGGATTTCCAGGTTGCCGAGGCCGCCGGGGAGGGCGAGCCGTCCGGCCAGTTGGGGCGCTGCCGGCCTAACGAGGAAACGCGTCTGTCCCGCCGCTGCGCGGTAGAAGTAAAGGGCGATCTGTTTTGCCCAGACTGGATAAGGGATGCGGGAGT
Source organism: Arthrobacter sp. SAFR-044 (assembly GCF_059414985.1). Taxonomy (NCBI): domain Bacteria; kingdom Bacillati; phylum Actinomycetota; class Actinomycetes; order Micrococcales; family Micrococcaceae; genus Arthrobacter; species Arthrobacter sp. SAFR-044. The sequence goes on from NZ_JBPFDN010000009.1 coordinate 95,629, forward strand.
ACTGGAGGAGCCCGAGCAGCATGAGCCCAAGCCATATGGGGCCGGAGGTGAACAGGCCAGCTGGGCCGCTGGTCGCAGATGCAACGATGGCGACTGCGCCTCCCCCGGCCACGATCAGCAGCTGGTACCACTTGAGCCCGAGGAAGAACCCCCGGCGCTCGTACCTTGGGAATTTGACGGCCTCGAGGGCGCGTGCGTCTTCAGACATGCGGATTGCCTCCATTCGGAGGATCGATTTTTGGTGGGTGCGGTTTCGGCCGGACCCGTGATGGGCCCGGCGCGCTCGCGGTTGGATTCACTCGCGATTCGGCTTCTCCCGATGGCGCTTTCCGAGCAGGTGCTGGGGCTGCGCCTGTGTGTCTCTGCGGGGCCGGGGGTACGAAGCCAGGCGGCTCCGGTTCGTGCAGCGCGTGGTCCGTCGTAGAGGTTCCCGGGTTTAGGGCCAGCGGACCTTCGCCGGCGCCTTTGCCTGCTCGGGAATCGGTAGGCGCCAACGCTTGCGTCGGGATGACGTTGCGGCTGGAACTGATCGGCCGGGTCATGGCCGAGCGACTCACCATGCTCGCGAGTGTGAGCCTTCCGCCGAACTGCCTGCTGATCTGTCGCGCTGCAACGCTGCTGCTGCGGGAGAGGATGTGACCCCCTCCAGCAGTTTGAGCCGCTGCTGCCAGTTCCCCTCCAGCGAAGCTCACCAGGCGCATGGCCATCAAGGGTGCGCCACAGGCAAGTACCATGCCTACAGTTCCCGCTGCCAGCCCTGCGAATGATTTGGATTCCGCGAAAAGCTTCACGGCGACGGCCAACACGGTTCCGGCCAAGGGTTTGGCGATCACCAAAGCAGTAACCACTTCACACCACCGTCGCGCCCAGGACTTGGTCTTGTCCCAAGGCAACAACATGAGGGCGACCGGAGCGACTGCGGCCAACACAACGAGGGCGAAGGAGCGAAAGATCATCGAGCACATCAGAATGAAGGCCAGGATCCAAACGACAACAACGGCCATCAAAGTCACCACGACTGCACCTACGGGACCACCGGTTGTCCCGGGCGCCAAAGAAACCAAGTTCCACTCCCTCCCTGCTCCTTCGGGCGCCCGCTCAAATCCAAAGAGCCTCATGAACACCAGGTAGGGGTCAGAACCTATCGATTCGAGCAGAGCTGCGGAAGCTTGATCGCTGGCGCGGGTCAGTTGACGGACTATGTAGACGGCCGCGCCAACCAAGGGAATTGCGGCCGCTCCCCCGACCATCGCCCGGCCGATGCGTCTCGGTTGCTGACTCATCAGTCCCGACAGGACTTGCAGGATCATCACAACAACAAGCGGCGTCATCATGACAATCGACCACCAGTTCGTCAGCCCTTCGATGGAGAGCCACTGTGAGTCGTCCACGTTAGAGATAGTGAAAGCGCCAGTGATGAAGGCCCATAACCATGAGGCCATGTTTTGTAGGATGTTCGCGAAGAGTGACGTGACGGCGCCGAGGGCGTTATCGTTCGCCTGTGAAACCAGTCCGCAGCCCGGCGGCCACCACCCGTTGAGGTCGCACTCGACAGGCATGGGTCAGAACCCGAGCGGGAACGCCGTCTGCGACCAGAGGATGTAGCCGTTGATGCCGCCGAGGATGGCAGCCACGGGCCCGGTCCAAAGGAGGATAACTCCCCCGCTGGAGGCCAAACGTGAGGATTGGCTCAGCTTGCCGGCCAGCAGCATGGCGGCCCCGATGATTGCCACGATGGCGATGATGATGAAGGCGCCGACGAGGATGCCGCCGCCAATCTGTTTGAGCGATTCCAGGAAAGGAAAGCTCGCATTCGGGGTGATCCCCGGGTCCACCGCTGCAAAGTACATGAGTGTTCCGTCCGTCTTGTTCCATGGAGTGAGCAGAAGAGCTCACGGGTTTATGGAAGTTGTGGGAAAAAGCGACATGACCACGCCAGCGATCACCTTCTTACAATTGGCAGGAGCACCATGCGGGCAATGACTCCAGACAAGATTCAGGATGTGGTGGGTTAGTGAGTAGGTCAGGACATGGGGCTGGCCGCATTGAGCGGTCCACTAAGTCCTTCATCTTGTTCCTGGGATGATCGATGCCAGCCCAGGACCACAGGGCGCAGATCAATGACTAAACTTTCCGTCCGTCTGATACTTCAAGACGAGTCTCATGGAATAGATGTCTACTTTCGCGGATACCAGTTGTACTAATGTTCCGAGCCACCATGGGTTCAAATCCCACCGTCACCGCCAAGGAAAACCCCCGGAAAACCAGGGGTTTTCTGCTTTCGTAGGAGTTCCGTGGTGCATTTTTGGTGCATTTTTCGAGGCATCGCGGTCGCGACGAGTTGCCAATGCACTCGCATGAGACGCTGCGACAGTACTGGCGGCGGCACCAAGGTCCCTCAGTTCAGAGGTGGAAGCTCCAGCTGGGACAGCCTGGTCAGGGCTTCGGGGGTCACCCGGCCCCGTTCCTTGTCCAAGGCCACCCTCAACTGCGCGGCGAGAAGATTGCGGCGAACATGTATGGCCAGTTCTCTCCGTGACGCCGGATCAGTCCGCAGCTTCCCATCCGGCGTTCTCAAAGTCTTGAACGGTGACGGCAATCGCGGCAGTGTCAGCTGCGCCAGGCACACGACCGCCTCCGGCGCCTGTCGGCCCTGGAGCTCGTCCATGGTAATCCGGAATTGGGCGGCCAGGATTCCCCTCCGTATGCGTCGGATGGCTTCTTCCCTGGACGCTCGGGGTTCCTCATCCGCAGCAGACATCGGATTGCTCCTCTCGCTCCGTTGGGTTCATGATCCCAGAGAGGGAAACAACGGCCAAGGGTTTCGCGTCACCCAGGCGGAGCAGGCACGAGTTCTGAGAAGGTCGTTGGTACGGGACGGCAGGGGGCTACAAACCAGATTCTCAACACAGGGTTTCGCAGAGTAGACCTCGGATGCGGTGAGGGTGCATGCCTGCGCACTGCGAAAACTCTTAGCGATATGGCCACCGGGTACCGGCAGTACTAAAAACATTGGGGCTTTTCTGAACTATCGGATTTACTTTTCAGTTGGCGGTGAGGATTTGCAGTGTTGTCCGAGGCCCTTCTCCCGGTGAGCGTCCCTAACGGGAGTCCGGTGAGGAAAATGGAATGACGTTGCATGAATGAGCTCAAGCGATTCCAACAGCTACATGGCAGCAACTGTCTGCCCTTTAGCGCATACTGTGCCCATGATCGAGATACGTCGGCTCTCTCCCCGGCCGTGGGAACCCTCAGAGCCCCTCGTCGCCTACAACAACGCTGACGGGCAGATTGTCACAGCGGCGGCCATGCAGCGCGGAAACAATTCCTACTACGACCGCTACGGGTACAAGGGCTCCCAGGAGATCGTCTGCATCGACTGTAAGGAAGAGGGCCGTGAAGTCCCGGTCACGCTCGTTGACGCCAAAACGCGATGCAAGCATTTCCGCCACAAGACCGGCGAGGCCCCCGAGGGCCAGCGACGCCATGGCGAGACCGCTGAGCACCTGCACGGCAAGCGCATCATCATGGACTGGGCCAGAGAGCAACACCATATCCTTCCCTGGTCCGTCGAAGACGAGATCTGGATCCCCAAGGTCCAGTTGCGGAGCGACGTGAGGGCAACAGCAACCTCCGGCCGGCATTTGGCATTCGAGGTCCAGCGCAAGCCAATGGACACCAAAGAGTGGAATCGCCGCCACGGCGGCTATCAGCAGGAGGGTATCCGTGACGTCTGGCTGTGGTCTCCGGACGTTCCTGATCTGGTCCTCGATCTGCCGCTGACCAGCGTCGTCCTGGACATGGAGTATGAGACCCTCGGTGTCCTCGTGGCCATGTACTCAGGCAACTACCGCCACCCTACGGCTGAGCGGTACCTCGTGCCTCCCACGCACTACGCCTCCGCTCCCATATCCGAATGGAGCCTGTCGGACGCAGGATCCCTGGTGCCGCCGCCAGGGATGGCTGAGTTCATTGGGGACAAGCCGGAATCGACCCGGGTCACACAGCTCAAGGACCACCGGGAAGCCAGGGCCGGGCGGCCATTGACGTCCAGGCCGCCAACGCCGATGGAGCGGCGGACGGACGCACTCAGGCAGTACCAGGGCCGCACCAGTTACAGCCGGATACTGGGTGGCAGTGCAAGCGCGCCGCGTATCGACCCGGAACGGGACGCGCAACGCAAGGCAGAGGCCATCAATCAGATCATGGGCCGCAAGCGCTGAAACTAAGGCTGGGTAGGCTCAGCTGCGCTTTTCGATTGGACGATACCTGTCAGCAAACGCCAGCAGCGCGTCCTGAAGCTGCCCTGTGTTGCCCAGCTGGTCCACCGGCCGGAAACCGGAACCAGACTGGTCGACCAGGCCCGACAGTGGGCTGACCATCCAGGCAGCGAAGACATTATGCGGGATCTTCAAGGCCATGGCGTGCCGGAAGAGATCCAGCACCGGCTCATGAAACAGACCGTCCTTGAGCTGGAAGCCGGGACAAAAGGTTCCCTCGCCGATGAAAACCCGGACGGCCCGCTGCATGGCGCTGGCATCACCCAGGGCCTGAAAGTGAGTCTCCAGCTCCGCGGCTGTGGGCAGGGTGAATGCCTCGCGGATGCTGTCCCAGATGTGCTCCGGGACAGCCGGCCAGAACCTCTCAGCCCTCACATTCGACGCAGTAGGCATGGCCGTCCTTCTCACGGGCCTTCTGCGAACGGTGGCGGACCAGGAAGCAGGAGTAACAGGTGAACTCGTCCTCGGCCTGAGGAATGACCTGGACGATGAGCTCTTCGGCAATGAACTCGCCGCCGGGGGTCAGGCCATCAGTAGTGTCAGCCTCGTCGAGCTCCAGGACCACAGACTTCGCGTCGGGGGCTTTGGCTGTCTTCAGGGCCTCCAGGGAGTTCTCCTGGGATTCCTTGACGTCGGTGCGCAGTTCGTCGTAATCGGTTGCCACGAAGGTGCATCTCTTTTCTGTTGATTGGTGTGACGGCGACTCTAACGTAGACAATGCCTGAAGAATTCCCCGGTCGTGGGGCAGAATGGCCCCATGTGCGGCAGATACGTGATGTCCAAGGCCACCGGGGATCTTCTCAGCCATTTTGAGGCCAAAGAGGTGGAGGGCAGTCCGCCACCGCCGAGCTGGAATGTTGCCCCCACCCAGGCGGTGCCCATTGTGGCTGAGCGGCTGGATGAGGGCAGCATCGACCGGCACCTGCTCATCGCCAAGTGGGGCCTGGTGCCGTCGTGGGCCAAAGACATCAAGATCGGCTCCAAGATGATCAACGCGCGAAGCGAGTCGATCCTGGAGAAGCCCTCGTTCCGGAAGGCCGCGGTGAAGCGCAGGGCAATTTTGCCAGCCGACGGCTACTACGAATGGCAGAAGACCGACGAGGGCAAGAAGATTCCGAACTACCTGTACTCGGAGAAGGAACCGCTGCTGGGCTTCGCCGGCCTGTACGAATGGTGGGCTGACCCTTCCCTGCCGGAGGATGATCCCGAACGCTGGCTGCTCAGCTGCACGGTCTTGACGCAGACCGCGCAGGACGCGTTGGGCCATATGCACGACCGAAGCCCGGTCATCATTCCGAGGGACCGGTTTGCCGAATGGCTGGACCCGGACCTCACCGATAAGGCCGACATCCAGCATGTGCTGGACTCCCTTCCGGAGCCGGTTCTGGTCCCCCGCGTGGTCAGTACCAGGGTCAACAGCGTCCGGAACAACGGACCCGAGCTGATCGAGCCGGCCGCCCCCTGAAAAGTCGAATGCCATCAGGAATGCCGCGCGGCTAGAGCCCCTTGCCACCCTTCCACTCCTCAGCCGGCACCCGCTTGATGCTGGTCGAATGCGCCCAGCCAATGCGGTACTTGCTGGAGGCATCCAACCATTCGATCAGGCCGTAACTGTCTGACCAGGCGACGGCCTTGCCGTAGATGCTGCCCACCTGGACCAGGAAACAATTGAACTTGGGGAAGTCCCGTATCGGTGAGGTGTCGTCGATGGGGTGGCTCTTGTCGGCGTCCGACCGTGCGATCATCCGGTCCATGTCCTCGGGGCTGCCCGCCTTGATCACCCCTCAATTTTAGGACGGCTCCCGGGGCTTATCGAACATACGTTCTCCACAGGCTTCTCCACATGTGAACAAGCATTCGAGTTCTGTGGAGGCGGCTCAGCCAGCCGCTGGCGGGCCAGGGTGGCCGCCTGTAAGATCTGCCTACAGACTTTCAACTTGGGGGATCGCGTGAGACGAAGCGTGGCTATCGCTTGTGCAGCTGCGTTTCTTCTTGCCGGATGCAGCGCCCCGCAAGGTGCAGGCAGCACGTATGCCACCAGCAATAGCGCTTCCTCGCAAGCTCCTCAAGTGCCGGTATATGCAGCCCCCCAGTCACCTGCCGCAGCACCCTCCCGAACTGCAGTGCCCCAGTCGGCGAAGGTGACCAGTTCCAGCATCCTGGACGACCTGATGTTCGAGACCGTGAGTGCCAAGTACCGGGCCGCCGGCGTACCCCTAACCCGAATCGACTACGACCATCTCAGGGACAGCGTCTGCAAAGACATGCAGCAGCGGGGAAGCGGGTATTTCACCATCGGCGACCTGAGCCGTCTCTCGGAGTCCGGCAAGGACGCCCTCGCCCGATCCATGTGGCTGGTCTTCGCCGGTTCCTGTTACCCGGCCGATTACGTTCACAGCAAGGCGGACATGGACGCCATGATCGATTTCCTGGCCCAGCTCGCCCCGGAATACCAGCGCCGTCTAACGGCTGTGGGCCTTGCCTCTCCCAGCTCTGGTGGCAGCACCCTTTACAGCGGATCGAACCCGGGTTCCAGTTCATCGGGCTCTGGCGGCTACACCTCCGGTGGGTCATCCGGTTACGGATATTCCACCATGTGCAGTGACGGCAGCGTGTCCAAGTCAGGAGGCAAGAGTGGTGCTTGTTCCTGGCACGGAGGTGTTTCAAAGTAGGGTCTTGCCGTGGCGGCTGACCTCGCTTCGGCCATTTTTCGTACTCCGTTCCGGCCCGCCCTAAGCCGATCAGCGTGCGGGCGCAGGCAACACGAATTTACTTCGCTACGCGCTTCAGTCGCTCAAGGTCCCGGTGTTCCGCGTGAACCACGCCAACTGTTTTGTGCCGGGGGAACACCGGGCCTCGATAGGCGAGGTCGAGCGCCCGGCGGGCTGCTTCTACCGCCGTTTCCCGGTCTCCGGTTGCTTCTGCAAGGTCGATCACTGCGAGGTTCCACCTAAAATGGGCGCTGGGGAATGGAAGGCGGGCCACGTCGGGCCATTGGGTCAGCAACTCCGCGGCTTCTTCCAGGTCCTGCGCTTCACCCCGCCGAATGAGGAGTTCGGCAAGCTTGATGTGCTGAGTCGCGGTTGTACTCTTCAGGGTGGGATTGTCAGCGAGCAATCGGCGGTAATAGGTTTCTGCAAGCAGTGGCTTGTCTTCAACGTATGAGTCTCCGAGATGCTCCAATGCTGTGAAGCCCTCCATTTTGGAGAACTCTCCGTCGTCCGCGAGGACGCGCAACCACAGGTCCCTGGCCCCGGCAATCTCGCCGGCGTCGCTCAGCGCCAGTCCCTTGATACGCAGGTACTGGGCGCGGTTGTAGCCACGGGACCGCGCGAGGCGGGCTTCAAAAAGCGCGCGATCCGCTTCACCCCAGGCCGGAGACCGAAACCACTCATTTTCCATGGCCACGATTGTTCCAGAGTATCTAGCGACTGCCGAGCGTTCGCACCGAGCGCAGATTCACGGCAGCATCGGGCCTACGGGTCAGCGGCGGCTGGCCCTCAGCGAGTACGTCTTCTCGATCACGCCGTTGCCCTCCTGGCCACGTACCTGCCAGCCCCACCAGTACGTCCCCACATGCTTGCCCAGCAGCGGCGCATCCTCGGTGAAGGTCTTGAAGTGACCCCGCGCCAGATGACGTCGCCCGGCGGCATCGCCCGCAGATGCACTGCCGGTCCTGGTTGATCCCCGGGCGTTGCCATCAATAACCACCTCGTGGAAGGCGTCACCAGTGGGCCCGGCTCCTGTGGACCGGCCTGAACCCCGTTCCCGCAGGCTGACGTTGCGACAATTCATCAACGCCAGGGCGAAGAAGACCCGGTTCATTGCCTCCAGAGCCGCAACATGACCCTCTTCAAGATCCGGCCCGCTGGCCTGCACCTCGAAGTCTCCAGTGGTGAACATGCTCTGGGTCTCCCCAAGTTGTTTTCCCGGACGAAGGACGCTTCGGTATTCCATGAATTCCCAGCCGGTGAGGAACCCGGGGCCGTCAAGCCGGAACCGTACGTCCTGCTTCAGCCTCGTTGAGAGTCCGTCGGTGTCCCGCAGGTAGATCTCCATCCAGAATTCGTTATCTGCCCCCGTGAACGGCGCGACCATGAAACTGGTCCTCGTTTTACTGCGGTGCACCATCGCCCCGATGCGTTGGACGTCCGGACGGGACGGCAAGCCGCCAAAGACTTCCGCTTCGATCCAGACGGCTTCTCCACCAGGTCGCACCGGTCCAATTTCCTTGACGAATGATGGATCCTCTATCCCTGCAGGCAGGAACCCCATCATCTCCGAGGCGTCCACCATAAGTGGAACGCCGAAATCGGCCGTATCCAAATAGATGCTGATCTTGGATCGGTAAATCTTGAAGTGTGGCCGCCACTTCTCCGGCATGCGCCTGGTGTTGAACTCCAGGCCGTTCTTCTTCATGTCTCCCCCGTCGTTCTATAAACTCTGACGCTGATCCCGGTGGTGCCGGCTAACCGGAGATCCAGCGGAACCCGCAGCCATTGACCGTAAATCCAGCGGCACTGGCGGGGATGACGATGGTGAACTGCGGGGCGACGTTGATGAAATTATTGGCCATGATGTTGCCCTGAGCGTCGGAGATCTCCCAGTAGCAGTTCTCCACCTTGTCACCCTGGGACTGCCAGGTGCCGGGCACGACGTCCTTGCCGACCAGATACTTGCCCGTGTAGACGAGTTTGCCGCTGGCGCGGTCGGCGTCCAGGGCGGCACCGGCGCCGGCGTTCGCCTCCAAAACGGCCCGCTTCGGGTGATCCGGACAGAGAATCAGTGCAGCCGCAATTTCCTTGGCCTGCCCGGCACTGACGGAGCCCTCGAAATAGTGTCCGGCGGTGGTGGCGCACAGCGCGTAAAGGTACTTGGCCGTGTCCGGCGAGGTTCCGCCCGAGGCAACACCTGCGGCCTTCTCGGCTGCAGTCTGAGTGCCCGTCGCGCTGTTGACGGTGCAGAGATCGAACGGGGTCGCCCAGGCGGCCCTGTAGTCGGTGACCGTGGTCCGGGATGCGGTATTCACCGAGCAGGAGAGTGAATACTTCAGACCTGCAGGCGTGGGCGTCGGGGTCGCCGTGGCCATGGCCGTGGGTGTGGCGCTGGGTGTCTGGCTCGGCGACGGTGCCGAAACCGAGGGTGAACTGGTGCTGCTGGGAGCAGCCGCCGGCGCTCCTCCGCACCCGCTCAACAGAGCCGTGACAAGAAGTGCGGGCAGGGATGCCGTCAGGATGCGTTTCAAGGGTCCCCCAAAGAAGTGTCGGTACAGATCACAGGCTATATGGTCAGCTGTCGGCTGACGGGAAACCCTTCCTCACGCTGCGGCGGGACAGACAGGGTTACGCTGGCCGGAACAGGAACTGATTGGGGGGTCCAGTGAGGCGCAGAATCTGGGGGGTCCTGGCTGTGATCCTGCTGCTGGCAGTCACGGCGTTCTTTGCAGTACAGTCCGCCGAGGACAAGGTGACGGATCGAATGCTTTCGGGTGCCGGGCGGTTCGCCATCCCGGCCGACTGGAAGCTGACCACGGAAATAGTCCGCCCCGAGCGGTTCCTGTGCATCAGCACGAACCCCTGCCCCAGTCTCTCCCGCCGCTGGGACACGGGCAGCGAACTCACCGATAACGACGTTGCGGCGCTGACGTCGGGGCTCGGCTTCACCATGGCAACCAACCATCCATGCAAACGGCAGGCGAAAGTCATCGGCACCGACACGATCTGCATTTCCACCGGCACGGACGGCGAGTTCGACTACTGGCTCACTGTCACGAGCCCCGGACCAGGGGAACCCCAGCGCGTCGGGCTCAACGTCAGGCCCCACTACGTGCCGGACTGACTACTCCTGGTCCCCCGGTCCCGTCCTCGTCCTGAAGCTCGCCGGAGGCTATCCGTTCAGCACGATCACCAAGGCCGTGGCCGCGGGCAACAGCAACAGGCAAGCGCGGGAGACCCGGTTGTAGTTGTTGTCGTATCGTCGGCGCATGAACGCCAGGGCAACCAGGAAGACGACATTGAGCAGCAACGCCAGCCCGAGGACCAGGAACAGCGCATACACGAGCAGCAGCCCGGCCCAGTACCACCCCTCACCGTCGTCGTGGCCTGAAGTTGTCGGTGCAAAACGGATGATGAGGACGAAGAGCAACGACAAAGTGTCGATGGTCAGGACGGCGATCCGAAGGACCCACATTCCTGCAGATCGCCGCCGCAATGGCCTGCTTACCTGTTCCATAGCGGTCTGGTGTCCCCCCACTGAGCGCTGTGCCTGTTCGTCTTCAGCCTGCAGTCAGGTCCCATCTCAGATTCCACCGTTTAGCGAATAGGTGTGCGTTGGTGACACTGCGTTCGGATCCTCACTGCCGAGGAAGAGGGTGGCCAACGTGCCGTCCGGGTAGGTTTTCAGCCACCTGTTAGTCAGGCCGGCCGAATTGGACCCTTTGGCTACCCAGCCGTTGCAGGCAGCGTTCTCCGCGATCGCTTTGTAAACGTCGGCCGGGCTGGCGGTGCTGGTGAAAGTCACAGTCACCCCGGCGCCGAAGGAGCCGCCTGAACCGAACCCACGGGTTTCGTAATGGGCGGGAGTTCGCTGTACGGAGGTTCTGACCAGACCCGCCGGCAGGTTGACCAGGGCCGGGTCGGTGGCCAGCAGGTTCAGTTTCCTGTCCCCGGGGTCGCTGTCGGTGTGCGGTGTGCTGGTGGCGCTCGAGGTGCTGTTACGGCCAGTGACTGTCCCTGTGATGGTAGGGGCACACCCAGCCAAAAGACAGCACGCCAGAAGACACGCACCGGCATGCAGCAGCACAGACTGCCGGCGGCTTCCAGCCGGTTTCCCCGGGTGCTTCAGGGCCCTCATGGCGAAAGCCTACACAGTGGATACTTCACGGAAGCGGCCCATTGTGATCAGCTGGGATAAAGCCGGGGCTGCGGTCTTCCTTGACAGTGTCGTTATGAGCAACACGGCCCGGGCAGCTTCCAGCGGAAGACGGCATTCAATGAGGCGGTGATGGGGCCGAGATGATCCAGGAGCCGGTGCTCCAGCCACGCGGGCAATCCACCGGGATGCGCTTCCTCCGGATCGCTGTCAAGTGAACCCCAACGGCCATCCAGCGCCCCCGCGGTCAAAAGATCGCGAGCGGACTGAGGCTGTGTTCATTGCTCGGATTTACATGGACCTTGAGTCTGCTGACGGGTACGCTGGCGTCTGCCGGGCCTCTGACAGATCCCGGGCGCAACTGCCGCGACGAGGCCGCAGTTACATCACTTGGGGGAATTTGATGACAACAATGGCCCAGGTCAAGGCCGAACAACTCACTCTTGCAGCGGCAACGACTTTTTCCGACGGGGCTGCCAAAGGCGATCAAGCGCCTCTCAATCCAGATCCAGATCCAGCTCCAGAAAAAGTCACGATCCACGTCATCGGGGACCGGGTCCTCCGCATCACGCTGAGTCCAGGAGGCCGGATCACTGCAGCCGACGGAGCCCTGGTCCGGGAGCGGTTCCTTACGCTAACGGCCGGTGCTGGCGCCGCGGTACTGCTGCAGATCACGGGTGTGCAGTCAGTGAGCCGCGACGCCGTCGAGGTCCTCAGCAGATCGACCACGGTCACGGCCTTTGCGATCCTGGGCAGCACCCCTGTGGACCGGGTCATAGCGCACGGGATGCACGGGCTTCCCCATCCGGCGTGCCCCAGCCGGTATTTCTCCGACGAACAGGAAGCCCTGGAGTGGCTCAGCGCCCACCGCAGGTAGCGGCTGTCCCGGGATGATCGGCACTACGATTCCGTGATCCCGTTTTTCTGCATGTCCCCCTGCCGCGCAGCACTTCACAGCCTGCGTCCGCGTCGGTCCCAGTCGGCTCTGCGGGCGCTCAGGACGACGTAGTGCATGAACAACTCCCTTCCCTCACCGGCCACTTGCGGCAATGCTACTGGATGCCCGCTGGGCCTAGTCCAAAGTTGCTACTATCGGGGCAATAGGGGGGATATTCCTTGGAGACTTTCATTGCTGCGGCGGTCATCTTTGCCGTACCGGTGGCCATTGCCATTCGCGTCGTCTGGAGAATCTTCCGGCCAGTGGCCAGGGAAAGAATCCCGGCCCACCGGGGAGAGTTCCAGTCCCAGCGCGGCAGGGTCTACAACTGGGACGCAACCAGCCACAACGCTGCCCCCAGTGACGGTACCGGCGGCAGTTTGTAGCCGGCCCTTCTCCGCCACTTTTCATACCCTATATATAGGGGCACAAAAACGACAGTATGTGCATGTCGAACCACGCCCCGAGTGGCTTGCCCTGCGACGACGACCGGAATTTCTTGCAACCTACGTGCCTCTCGCAAAATCCCACAGTCTGTTGCGGAGGACGTCATACCAAGCGCTGAGGAAAAGGTCGACTGAACCGTCCCGCTTCTGGACATATAGATCGTCGAGACGGCCCGGACCTGATTGGAGGGTAGGAAACACCCACTGCCGGGCAGCCTGGACCGCGTGGACCGAGCCGTCAGTCCTCAGGTCCAGAGCGAGCGACTCGTACCTCTGAGCCAAATCGGGCTGGCGAACAAGCCTCAGCAACATGGAAAAGGCCAGCATATCGAGGGTCACGGCCTCCACGTCCGTAGCCGGCGGGTCGTTCCGTTCTTTTTGATTCCCCATACGGGCCACGATAGCGGCACCAGACCAGAAGACTGCCGCGCCTCGAAAGGGCCGGTCAAAAACGGCCCCTACGCCAGGGCCCTGGCGAAGTCGTAGCCGGCTGATTTCTGCAGGTTGTTCCGGGCCCGGTCATACCGCCTGGTGGTCCTCGGATCTGCATGCCCCATGCTGTCCTGCAGCGCGTGCAGCGGCGTCCCGGAGTCCAGGGCAATCGTGGCGAACGTGCGCCGCAGGCTGTGCGGGCTGATCTGTCCGTCGATGCCGGCCCGGCGCGCCAGCCACTGCACGGTGCGTGCTGCGTTCGAGCGCTGCCAGCGCTTTCCAGTGGCCATGGTGAAGAGCGCTCCACTGTCCCACGCCATAAGGGACATTATGACGCGGGTTTGTCACCCGTCTTCAGATCTTCCCTTGACGCCAAAATGGGCGGATGGCGGCTGATGATGATCCGCACGGAAGCGCACGAAGCCCGGCGGGCAGGTTACCCGCGTCTATCCCCGTCGCCAGCAACCAGTTACTTACCTTTCAGGAACGCCTTGCCTGCCACGAGGTAGCCATGAATCTGGCTCGCTGTAACGGCGATAGATCCTTCGCCCCTCCTTTGCACGATGCTGAAAAAGTCACCCTCGACTTTCCCTTCGCCACAACGCCATGTACGAAGTAGGGCTGCATCTCGGAAAGCCGAGCCGGAACGTATAAGTAGATAATCCCCTTCCCAGGGCTTGTCTCCACGCTGTCCACGGTAAGGCCCGTGCCCGAAGGGACAATCCTCGCGTCAAGAATGGTTACGTAGCTGAACGCTCCCCCAGGCCCGGACGCCGCTTCTGATCATCGAACCCGATGTGCGCCTTAACGCGCCAACAGGTCGAAATAGGCTGCGCCGGGATTCCAACTGACAGGATGGAGCCGTGTCCCTACCGCCGGGTTCAGCGCACTCCACATCATTCCGTCGCCGGCATATATGCCGACATGACCCCAGTTGTCCGGTCCTTGAGGATTCTGCACCACCAAATCTCCTGGCTGTGGGTCGTCTGTTCGAACACCAACGCGCCACTGCTCGACCCGCGGCAGCTGGATTCCTGCCTGTCCGTAGATCCACTGCACGTATCCGGAGCAGTCCCAGGCTTTGAAGGCCGTACCGCCCCAGACATACTGTCCGCCGAGGCCTTCTTGAGTAAACCTCAGGATGTCCTGGCGGAGCTGGCTCAGGTTGCGCGCTGATCCGACAGAGTGGGCCGGAGACGGAGAACTCTCACAATTGGCTGGATCGGTGCCCGTTTCAAGGGCCGCAACAATTGCTGTCGCCGCCAGTTCCCAGCGCGCGTACAGCTCGGGAAAGGCGGAGACCTGGACAGCCTGCGCCGCCATTCCTTTGTCCATCGCTTCCCAGCCACGTATGTCTAGCAGCCCACGGGGACTCCCACGGTTAGGTCCCGTCGGCCCACCGTAGAACGCCCGCGCATTGTACGAGGCATCCATCAGCTCGGCCACTGTGCCCCAGCCTGCCGCCGGACGCTGTTGGGCTGAGCCAACAGAGTCGTGGTCCCGCCCGAGGCCGTCATTGGGGTAATTCAGCGAATCCGGCACCGCTGGATTGGCAAGCACGCGGAGGCTCGACTCCTGCAGCGCCGTCATGATCGCGATGATGCGTCCAGAACGAGGTAAAGCAAGCTGCTTGCCCACAGCGATGTACGTCCTTGCGACGCTCTCTTGCCGAGGCGTTAGAACGTAAAGCAACTGACCGGCAGCGCGGATCTCCAGGCCGGCGCCAGTGCCATTGACGTCTGTGTGACGGCCAGATGGCGCACAGGCAAGAGTGCGCTGGCCCCCAATGCCGGCTAGTACGCCCACCCCTCCCAGGAAGGTCATGAGCCCGGCGAGTAGGACGGCGATGCCGGCGGCGCAAATACCCCTCAGCAATACCCGCCGTCGGGCGATAACAACGGCGGCTGCTAGGGCTGTCATCAGTAAACGATCCGCCCGGTAGTCGCATAGAAGCCGACCACCGCGCAGCGCCCAGCTGGAGCAGTAACCGCTGGCGGACAGTTGACCATGACGGTGACTGGCGCCGCATACGCGCTTCGGCTGTTGTTCGCCTCGTCCACGACCTGAACTGTCACAGTGCAAACATGGAGGCCATCCCAAGGTGCTGGATATTCCTGCACTTTTGCCAGCTCAAGGTCGCATCGAAGGGTTTGAGCAGTGCCGCTTCGCCTTGCAGACTGTTCCGCAAGCACGGTGAAGCTGCTAGCTGTCACCCCAGTACCTTCAAACTCCCGAACCAGCGCTGACAAAGGGTTTGACCCATCTGGAAGAAGCTCCCACCAGGACCGCACACGAGCATAGATGGCGGAATACGACGAAGAACGGCTGTCCCATGTATAAATGTCCTGGGCTGCCGCCGAAGCAAGCGCCCTGTAATCCTGAGTGCGAGGCAGTGAGCCATTAGTAGGCTGAACCTGTACCTTGACTTCGGTAGAGGCAGCTGAGGGGCGGCTTTGACCTGACGAGGTATACGAGGGCTCGGGGGTGGGCACCCCTGCGGCTGCAGACGGCGGCGGTGCTACATCCCCGCCAGAATCGGCGGCCGGCCAGAGAAGGAAAATCACGCTGACTATCAACAGGGCAACGAGCCCTGCCGCCAAAAACCGCTGGTGGCCAAACCCCCGTATCAGATTCATCGTCCTGCCTCTGTTCGTAAACGGCTGCTCTACACAGCCGCCACATGCGCTTCATGTTGGATCACGCGCCAAGCGGCCCGGTACAGCTGACGGGCGAAGCCAATGTTCACGGCTATGTACCTTTCCGAAACGCGTAGCTCACTCGCCAAGGCAGCCATCTGGGCGGATCTCT
This sequence comes from Arthrobacter sp. SAFR-044, assembly GCF_059414985.1. Taxonomy (NCBI): domain Bacteria; kingdom Bacillati; phylum Actinomycetota; class Actinomycetes; order Micrococcales; family Micrococcaceae; genus Arthrobacter; species Arthrobacter sp. SAFR-044. The sequence goes on from NZ_JBPFDN010000009.1 coordinate 111,402, forward strand.
CCGGCCCACGTAAGCCCGGGCGGACTATCGACATGGCAACTCGCCGAAGCACATTGGTGGGAAGGCAGTTGGCAGCCAATCGGCACAGGCCGTCCAGCCCTATCCCTGCCTCCGGGTGGCAGTTCAGCGCCGCGTTGAGTGTCTTGGCGGTTTGCCGGACGACAGTGACCGCGTGCCAGCGGCGTCGGTCCTGAGGAGACGGCGGGCCGTAATGCCGTGGGCTGACAAGGCTGGAAATAGCGAGCTTCCAGGTTTCCTCAGTGACGCTTCGGTGAACCAGATCCAACATGGAGTGCGCCCATGCCTGATCGATGCAGCCTTCCGCGCTGCCCGAGATAGCTGAGAAGCCTATGACCGCAAGAACCTCCGGGGTCCCTTCCGTCGTCGTGAAGTCCACGAGCAGAGGCAGCGTTTGATGAGCGAGCTCACGGCGGATATGGGCAGCACAGATCTTGTTGCTCACTCCCTGCACCCAAGCTTCAAAAGGAATCCCTGGAAGCTCCCGGTAACGGTCCCTCACCACCCCGTCCCAGACAGCAACGCGAATCTCCTGCATGACATCATCCACGTCGCAGGAGCGTCCAATTCGTCCTAAGCGAGAGTTGACGTAACGGTGGACGCCATCAACCGCAACCAGAATCCGATCGATGGGGATGAGGAGGCCGCCTGGTGGGGGCGAGTTCCGCAGCGAAACATCCACCCCAACAGGAGGCGCTGACTGGCCTTTCGTTTGCAACGCCTTCGATTCAATTTCCATGGCTTCACCGGCTTTGACTGTACAGATCAGTACCTCGCAGGGCCGCGCGAGTGCGGCCCTGGTGTGTGGATTTGGAGGCCCACAACGATCAGCAGAAGCTATACGAATTATTGTCGAAGATACTTAAAGTATCGTCAAGAGTGCTGTTCTTACTTTTTCCGGATTCTTCGGGAAGAATGGCGCTATGCCGAGAATTACGCAGCCGCATGACGAGGCCTGGTCGGTCGACGTCGAGGCTGCGGTCGCGACGTTCGGCAACAGGTCACGCAATGAGATTCTCCGGTTCCTCACGGCCAACGGGCCGGCAACCCGGGGCGATATCGCCGCCGTGGTCAGCGCAGGCGATCCCAGTGTAGCCAAGCACCTCGCCGCGCTAGAGGAAGCTGGCGTGGTGATGGTCGACGTCGAGCCCGGCCGCAGGCACGGACGGTCGCCTAGGTATTCCGCGAACCCCGTCCGGATCAAGGAGCTGCTCGACGCCCACCTGAAGTACCTGCTGGAAGAACAAAAGTAGCCCCAGCAGCGACCTACCCCTCCTGCTCCAGCGACTCCGGAGGCTCCGGCTGTGAATTCGCCGCCGCCCGCTCTCCTTCTGGGCGCCTACTGATGTCTTTGTTCAGGTATTCCGTAATTGCTCGAAGTGTTTCCGGCGACACGTCCCCAAGAGTGCGGGCTGCGAAAGTCTTCACCCTGGCAGCGCGCAAGGACTTCACGAACTCAAGCTGCGAATCAATTCGCTGGGGCAGGCCGGCCGAATCAGCATCCAACAGATAAGCGGGATCCACATTGAAGGTTTCGCATAGAGCACCCAGCAGGGCAGGGTCGCTTACTAGTCTTCCCGTACCGTCTTTCATGTAGAACCAACGGGCCCTGGACAGCTTGATCCCTTTGTCCGCCAGCTTCTCCTGAACCTCACGGAACGTAATCGGTTGCCCCCGCTCCGCCATCACGACGTCGAGCAGCAGGTTCAGGCGGCGGGCCAGCTCAGCTTGAGGAGACAAAGCAGTACTCCCCGTGTGCTTGTCATCGCTGGTCACGACTCACCTCCCGAACGTTGCAAACGCACCTGTCAGATTCGTGGTGATGCTCAGTATTCCGGGGGTTCCCCTATCACGCAATGAGCGCCGGCCATCGCTTCCCTCAGCTCGCTCTAAGGCGTATCGTTTTGCTGTAGACCCGTCTACAGCGGGCCGTAAAGACCTCCTCATCACCTGGTTGTGGTCTCCATGGCAAACATCTTGATGCACAGGACGCGAAGCAAGATCATCCGCTTCCTCATGGCCCACGGACCGGCAACCTGCGACGACGTAGCTGCCGCTTTCAGCCGGTCAGCGCCTTCCCTCCAAGGGCAGCTGAGCCTGCTTTACGAGGCTGGCTTCCTGACATTTGAATCGGGCCGATACAGGACGCGACCGGACGAGATCGAGAGGCAGTTATCGGAGCTCGCAGCTTGGTTTCAATCCGGGGGCAGCGACTTCAAAAACGTCGCAACGGAGGCCTCCCCCTTTTCGGTGTCGCCATTCCACGCCAACGAGTTACCCGGAAAGTCGAAGCGTCCCAAGCCGGCACTCCCAACAGCTTAGGAGTTCTCATCTCCCCCGGCGTGCTTGTCAATTACTTCCCTCAGCTTGGCCAAAGTCTCGGGGGACAGTTCCTGAAGTTGCCTGGCAGCAAAGTTCTTGACTCGCGCTTCGCGCATCGATTTTAGGAGATCGAGCTGCGCCTCCACGAGCTCCGGCACCTCTGCCGAGTCATCAAGAAGATACCTGCGATCTACACCGAAAAACTCAGCGAGGTTCTGCAGCAGCTTCTGGTCCATAGCCAGCGAGCTATCACCGCCCCGCATGTAGGCCCACCGTGAACGTGAGAGCGGCGTTCCTCGTTCGCTCATGCTGTCACTAATTTCCCGAAACGAGAGCGTGCCTCTCCCTTGGGATTCGTGCAGGTCGAGCAGGAGATTGAGTTTTCTGGCGAGTCTGCTCTGGGGAGATTCAGGAAGGTGTGCTGCGTTATCTGTCATTTATGCCGCGCGTCCTCCCCCACACTGACGGGCTGAGTCGGCTTCCCTGGGCGCTGTGGTGCGATGCGAGGAAAACTTCTGTCCTGCTGACTGTTTGCCTATCAGCCTCATCCAGCAACTCAGCAGCGGATGGGTCCATCAATAGCGCGTCTTGAATCTCAACGAGCATCCTATGGAGTTTGCGGGTGGAAGCGTCTCCGCGTTCGACGCCTCGGGCCGCCGTAGCCAACCGGATGTCTTTTCGGTTAGCCGTCGCCTTTTCCCAAGTCTCTGTAAGACTGTTCAGCAAGCCCTCCCGAGTCCTCACGTCAATGCGTCGAGACATTCGACGGGCGACCGGGGGCAACGCCAAGCCGGCACACAGAAACAGCATCGCCCCGACGAAGCTCACATCGTAGGCGACTGCCAGCCTCTGCATAGTGCCCAAGTCTCCAAGCACGTGGGCAATATCCATCCCCAAAACTGCGAACACGACTACCAGAGCCAGGGTGCAGCCAATGCCGATGAGGGTGAAGGCGAGCCGGAAATGAATGGTGGCCATCCGCCGTCGAAATCTAAAGCAGACGTAGCCCGTCAAGCCCACCACGATACCGATGTAGGCGAACTGGATTGACGAGTACAAGGCAGCCGCGGGCTGGCTTCCATAGTCAAGCATGAACCGGGTCGACGATACCGGTGCTTCAATACTGAAGAAAGCAGCAGCCAGTCCCAGTACTACGAAGCTCAGGATTGTCATTCCAAGACCATCCCGGCGAACCGATGCATCATTAAACTCCGCGGCCCGGAGTATCGCCTGGGAAAGAGAGTAGATACCTACAACCATCAGGACATTCGCGCAGAGATCCAGAAGATTGCGGCCGCCGAGCAGGGCATCGCCCGCGATGTAAATCGGGTCAACGTTCAGTGACAGTGCTGTAGCAATCGCCACCGCTGCGATAAGAATGGTGTGGTCCTTCCTGTTGCGCACACCCGGCAAAATGCACAGAACAAGGCCCCAGATGACAGCAGCCGCGACTACCTGGATCACCCGAAAACCTGCTCGAATGATTTCGGTTCCAGGGCGCTGTCCCGAATCGCCGCGGCGAGGAGATCTGCGAGCGTTTCGGCGGCGGCCTCCATATCGTCCACGAAGCTGCTGCGTGCCAGGGCTCGGGACACCATCTCGCCGTCAAGGTTGGGGAACAGGCTACCCGCGTATTGCGACGAAACGCCCAATTCATCGTGACGCAGGATCATATGCCCAAGCTCATGAAGAATGAACTGCTGCCTGTGTATGAGTGAGTCGGATATCGCGTGCAGGATGATTTCCCGCGACTCGGTCGAGAGCCACAGGCCGCATACCGGCGTCCCGTTGAGGATGTCCGTGGCCTCGATCTCGATGCGGCGGCGGCGCCGAGCCGCCACGATCGCAATGAGCCCATCCAACGTCAGATGGGTGGGGAGCCGCAGAGCTTGAAAGGCTTCCGCCGCCACCTGTTCTGGTCCTGGTCCAATTGTTGTTTGCTGGTCCATACCGCCCCCTTTTGCAGCGGACAGCAAGGGTGGCTGTTGAACCACCGAGGCGCTCCGAGCGCCTCACCGTCAATTGAACGCTTCTGCTCTGGACGTGTCCAGAGCAGAAGCAGCCAAACATCAGGATCCCGCTGCGCTTGTACCTGCAACCATCCCTGACCATCCCCGGCTGGATCGAGGCCCTCGTCACCGACGCCCACGAGCAATCGGAGTGCCGAGGCGCTAGAGTACCGGTGTGAGAACCGCACTGCTGTCTGGTGCCGTGGCCCTGGCATCAGTGGCCATAATCTCTGTACACATCGCACGCACCCTGACCACCCCGTCCGGAGAACGCCTCGAGCGGGTCAAGATCCTAGACACCGGCGCCGGCACGGTCACACTCAAAGCCGATCCGGACACCCTGACACCAGGCGTGTTCAGCCTGTATTGGGGCAATCGGGCCGGGCATGCGCGCATAGGTGCCATCCTCGCCCACGACCCCTCCGGCGAGACCGTCATCCGTATCGTCGAGCAGGTTTACACGGGCAGCCTTGAGCCCGGCACCACCGGCTACTGGTCCGGATACGCATACCCGTCACCGGGCGCCATCGGACTGATAGCCGACGACGTCATCCTGCCTGGCCCTGCTCCCGCCTGGCTGATCCGGGGACGCGACAGCGGCCGATGGGTCATCCATATCCACGGCCTCGGCGGCCGACGGGCCACCGGGGTCAGAACGACCCCACTCTTCGACAGACTCGGCTTCACCCAACTGCTGATTTCCTACCGCGGGGACGGCGACGCCCCCGCAACACCCGATGGCAAGCATCATCTCGGTCACACGGAAATGGACGATGTGGAGGCAGCACTGGAATACGCCGCTTCCAACGGCGCGACCTCCATCATCCTGTCAGGCTGGTCCATGGGCGCCGCCATGGCGCTCGCAGCAACGCACACGTCGCACCACCGCCACCTGATCTCCGGCCTTGTCCTGACGGCTCCCGTCCTGTCCTGGCGCGAAACTCTTGCCTTTAATACCGCCGCAGCCCGACTGCCGGCCTTTCTAGCCGATGTGGCACTGTGGATCCTCCGCAGTCCCCTGCACGGGGTAGCCGGAACCGGGCAGCCTCTTGACCTCCGCCCGCTGGACTTAACCCAGGAGGGGCCCCTTGTTCCCGTTCTCCTCCTGCACAGCGAGGCGGACAGCAGCACCCCGATCAGCATCAGCGCAGCCTATGCAGCCCGGTTCCCGGACCAAGTACAGCTGGTGCCATTTCCGGCCGGCCGGCACACCCAGGAATGGAATGCGGACCCGCGGCTCTGGGAGGACTCTGTCGAGGAATGGCTGAGTGCCCACTCATAGTTCTCTCGCATCGAACCGCCTCTGCCGGTCGGCCGCCGTCAACCAGGCAACGTAAAGTAGCTGGCCGGATCGCCGACGCCAAGCAGCTCGTGGTGGAAGGCGATGGCGTCCACCGGCCGGGTTTCGACGAACAGAACCGCCACCTGGCGGGAGTGGACGACCGTGTATCGCTTGGGCCCGTCCAGCCAGGAATGAATGCCGGTGTATTCCTCGACGAACAACCCGTCAGCGAGCAGGCCCCGCTCCTCGAGCAGTTCGTATACAACATTCCAGGCGAGATCCATGAGTTCATGGATGGCTGCCTCAACCGTTGGAGCTGTCATACTTCCATGGTCCTCCCGGACACGGACAGGCTCCCGGAGTACCGCAAGCGTGTCGCCACGCTCGAGGTGTCAGTCGTCGTGCAGGCTGCATCAGCAGCCCTAATCGCAAGCCTTCAAGACGCCAATGATAGCGTCGTGTTCGGCTTGCGTGACCCAGAGGCTGTACTTGGCTTTAACAGCGGTTTGACGGGCAACGTACTCGCAACGGAAGGCCCGGTTTGGTGGCAGCCATGTGGCCGCATCCTTGTCGCCCTTGGCGCTGTTGGTGGGCCCGTCGGTGGCCATGAGGTTAAGCGGATCGTTGGCCAGTTCCTCGCGCTGTCCCGCGCTGAGCTGCTGGGCGCCCTTCTGCCAGGCGTCACTGAGCGGGACGACGTGGTCGATTTGGACTGCGTTACTCGTGTCCTGGCCCCGGATGAATCTGATCGTTGTTCCGGTGTACTTGTCCGCAAGGGAGCCCGTGGTGACCACGCAGTTATGGGTGCCGGGCTTGAAGGTTTCGTCGGTCAGATCGCGGGCGAGGACGTCATTGCGGGTGTCGCAACCGTTGTGGTCCGTGTCCGACCATGCCGGGCCAAACTCGTCACGGGTATAGCCGGTCTTAGGCGCCCGACCTTTCACCGGAATCCCGTCCAGCTGTTTGAGTGCAGCGGCCGCGTCAACGGCGGCCAGCCCAGTGCCCGCGTCGCCGTGAGCAGACTTTGAGGCCTCTAAAGCGTTGGCCGCCGTGTCACAACCGGCAAGGGAACCTGCCAGAAACAGGGCAGTTATAGCGACAAAAGTCCTGTCGGCGATTCGAGTGAGCTTCATGGTCCTTCTCAGTGCTGCGAAGTCTCTACGCTAGCCTTCAGAGCCGCTTAGATCGTGCATTGCGTGGCGTGGTGCTCCTCACTCGCCTAAGCGTCCTCCAACCGGTCAAAAGAGGAATGGTTGGCTCAATTAGCTGGTGCAAGCCTGACTCTTGCCCGGGTGCCGATGAGCCGTTCCTTGACCGCGGGCCCTTCGCTGACTGGAAGAGGCCTAGCCGCGCTGCCGGGTAGGATCTCGCTCAGCTTCGCAATTTCGAGAATGTGTTCGGAAGTGAAAATGATCTTTCCCTTCCCCCAGCAGGCATGGGGGAAGCGTCCGCTGGTGGCGCCATCGCGGAGCCAGGACTCGGTGCAGCGCATGAGGGCGGCTGCTTCGGCTGGCTCGAAAAATTCGATGTCCACGGAAACCTCCATCGGGAAGAGTTGGTTTCCACTTCCATGCAGGTACGAAGACCCACCGACATGACCGGTTCCATCACCGCTGGAAAGCTGTCACCGAGCGCTCAGTTGCGTCAGCACCGACCTGCAATGCCTCCGGCATCAAGTGTCCGTATACCTGCTCGGTGGTCTTTGTCGAAGCGTGCCCCAGCCGACGCGAGATGGTGAACAAGGGCACGCCATCCTGGATAAGCCAGGAAGCGTGCGTATGGCGGAGATCGTGGATCCTTGGGTTTTTCGTCAGGCCCAAGGCCTGGGCTGTGCGAACTGCAGGGATCCAGTAATCGTCCCAGTAGAGCTTGTGAACAATTCGGCCGCCCTTGGGCGTCGTGAACACTAGGTCCTTGCCAGGCCTGCTCGCCACCAGCGGGATCAGCAGCTCAACCAGCGCCGGGTTCAGACCGATAGTCCTCTTGCCAGCCCCGGTCTTGGTCGGGCCAACGTAGAACTGGTTCTGCCCATCCCGCTTCCACGCCTTGTTGATCCGTGCAGTAGGCGGTTTTGAAAGCAGATCCACGTCGGCCACGGTCAATGCGGTGGCTTCTCCAAAGCGGGTGCCGGTCATGACCAGGAAGTCCGTGAAGGCCTTGTACCGCTCCCCCATTCCCTCCATGATGAGCCTGTACTCGGCATGCGTGAGGAACATGGCCTCATCCTCAGCCTTCTCAATGTTCGGGAGCTGCACGCCACGACAGGGATTGCGGGTGATGTAGCCGAGCATCTCGGCGGTATTCATTGAAGCTGATATGAGGCCGTGGATGTTGTGGATCGTTTTGGGCGCCTTGCCCTTGGCCATCATCGACTTCACCCAATGGGCAATGACGCGGTAGTCGAGCTTGTCCACAGGAACGTGGCCGATGACCGGCCGGATGTGGAGTTCAAGCATGGTCTGGTACGTCTTGACTGTCCCGCTGGACGGGCGGACCAGCAGATCGATATGTTCCTGGATGACTTCCGCCACAGAAGGAGGGCGCTTCTCGTTTGTCAGGATGGCGTGCTGAGCGATCTCGAAGGACTGGCCATTGGCGTCCAGAAGCCTCTTCAGGGTCTCGGCTTCGACGAGACTAGCGACTGTCAGTCCCTGCTGCTCGCGGCTCTTTGGGTCCCGCCACAGCACCATGTAGGACGAGGAACCGTCCTTCTTAGTGCGTTTACGGATGCTTGCCACATCCAAAACGGTACGCCGCTGTCAACACTTTGGGCGTTTTTGTCAACACACAAAGTGGAAAGTGGCCTTCGACCTGCGGAAACACTGTGCCCGAGGTGGGACTCGAACCCACACACCTTTCGATACCGCATTTTGAGTGCGGCGCGTCTGCCAATTCCGCCACTCGGGCGCGGAATACGTGGGAGCGAAAGTACGCCCACAGCTGACTGTGAGCAACGCGATCGCTTCACGTACGCGGAATTACTCTACATGCAGATAGGCTGAATTCCAGAATCGCGCCGCCGTCGCCGCAAACGAACCCTGCAAACCAAGTACAGCCGCGGTGGCACCTAAGATAGTGATGTCCCGCCGTACCTTTTCAAGGAGATCCCGTGACTGAACAGACGGAGTCCAAGCCCACGTCCCAGCCGGCGCGCCGCGTCATTGTGGCAGAGGATGAAACCCTCATCCGCCTCGACATCATCGAGATCCTGCGCGGCGAAGGCTATGACGTCGTGGGCGAGGCGGACAACGGCGAGAAGGCCGTGCAGCTCGCCGAGGAACTGAAGCCTGACCTGGTCCTCATGGACGTGAAGATGCCGGTCATGGACGGCATTTCCGCGGCCGAGAAGATCGTCAAGGCCCGCATCGCCCCCGTGGTACTGCTGACCGCCTTCAGCCAGAAAGAACTGGTGGAGCGCGCCCGCGACGCCGGCGCCATGGCCTACGTAGTCAAGCCTTTCACGCCCGCTGACCTCATCCCGGCGCTGGAAATCGCACTTTCCCGCCACGAGGAAATCAAGGCCCTCGAAAGTGAGGTGTCCGATCTCCAGGAGCAGTTCGCCACCCGCAAGCTCGTCGAACGTGCCAAGAGCCTGCTGACCACCAAGATGGGCCTGACGGAACCCGAAGCCTTCCGCTGGATCCAGAAGACCTCCATGGACCGCCGCCTCAGCATGCGCGAGGTCGCCGAAACCATCATCAACCAGGTCAACTAGCGCCATTGGCCGGGCCCGGAGAGATTACGACGACGGCCCGGCCACCAAAAAGCAACGGTCACCGACCGACCGGTCACCATAGAAACAGCACAGCGAAAAGGACCCCCGCCAACCGGCAGGGGTCCTTTTCGTTTGAAGCCTAGTCCTGGGGGGACTGGTTCTTCTTCTTCTTTTCCGGCCAGGGGCCGAGCTTTTCGCGGTTGCTGCCGGGCTCTCCACCCTGGCTGCCGGCGTCGGCGAGGTCGCCCACCTTGTGGACCTTCAGCATGTTCGTGGAGCCGGCCTTTCCGGGAGGGGAACCGGCGGCAATGACCACCAGGTCGCCATCGTCCACCAGGTCCATTTCCAGCAGGCTGCGGTCAACCTGGGAGGTCATTTCGTCGGTGTGACCCACCATGGGGACCAGCACCGGCTGGATGCCCCAGGTCAGTGCGAGCTGGTTCCACACGTGCTCCACCGGAGTGAAGGCGAACACGGCCTTGATGGGCCGCAGGCGGGAGAGGCGGCGGGCGGAGTCGCCGGACTGGGTGAAGGTACAGATGTACTTCGCATCCAGCTGGTCGGCGATTTCGACGGCGGCACGCGTGATGGCGCCACCACGGGTCTTGGGCTTGGTCCCCAGCGGGGGAACGCGCTCCAGGCCATGAACCTCGGTGGACTCGATGATCCGGGCCATGGTCTTGACCGTCTCGATGGGATACTTGCCCACGCTGGTCTCACCGGACAGCATGACTGCGTCGGCACCGTCCAGCACGGCGTTGGCGCAGTCGGACGCCTCTGCACGGGTGGGGCGCGGGTTGTCGATCATGGACTCCAGCACCTGGGTGGCCACGATGACCGGCTTCGCCCAACGGCGTGCCAGTTCCACGGCGCGCTTCTGGACAATCGGCACTTCCTCGAGCGGCAGTTCCACGCCGAGGTCGCCACGGGCCACCATGATCGCATCGAACGCGTCGATGATCTCCGGCAGCTGCTCCACGGCCTGCGGCTTTTCGATCTTGGCGATGACCGGCACGCGGCGGCCTTCCTCGTCCATGATCTCGTGCACACGGGCAATGTCCGAAGCGTCGCGGACGAACGAGAGCGCCACCAGGTCAACACCCCGGCGGATCGCCCAGCGCAGGTCGTCCTCGTCTTTTTCGCTCAGCGCGGGAACGTTGACTGCCACGCCGGGGAGGTTGATGCCCTTGTTGTTGGACACCATGCCGCCCACGGTCACCTCGGCGACAACCTTGACGTCGTCGACCTCGATGGCGCGAAGTGCCACCTTGCCGTCGTCGATCAGCAGCGCGTCACCCACGTTGACGTCCTCAGTGAGGCTCTTCAGCGTGGTGGAGCAGATGTCCTTGGTGCCGGGAACATCCTCGGTGGTGATGGTGAAGATGTCACCAACGGCCAGGGCGTGCGGGCCGTCAACGAAGCGGCCCAGGCGGATCTTGGGACCCTGCAGATCGGCCATGATGGCCACGGCCTTGCTCAGGTCGGACGCGGCCTTGCGGACGTTCTCGTAGGTGTTGTCATGCACGGTGTAGTCGCCGTGGCTCATGTTCATGCGGGCGACGTCAACGCCGGCTTCCAGCACCGCGAGCGTGTTTTCGTAGCTGGCAATTGCCGGGCCGAACGTAGCCACAATTTTTGCGCGTCTCATATACCTACCCTATTGGTCTCTTGCATTGGTTAAGTTGTCTGCGAGGTGAACCCTCGATGCATCCCCCGGGACAGCGGTCAGAGGACGGCGATAGCGCGGTCCGTTGGCGCGACGGGCGCAGGAAGGATGGTGCTTCCCATCAGGTACTTGTCCACCGCGGCGGCGGCGGCGCGGCCTTCGGCGATGGCCCACACGATCAGCGACTGCCCGCGGCCGGCATCACCGGCAACGAACACACCCTCGGTGTTGGTCATGTAGTAGCCGTCGCGGGCCACGTTGCCGCGGCCATCGAACTCGGCGTGCACCTGCTCGGTGATGCCCGCAGGTTCAGCGCCGGTGAAGCCCAGGGAAAGGAACACCAGGTCAGCGGGGATGATCCGCTCGGTGCCGGCCTTGGGGAGCCGCTTGCCGTCGACGAACTCGGTCTCGGCCACCTTCACGCCGGTCAGCTTGCCGTTTTCGCCAACGAACTCGACGGTGGAGGCGAGGTAGGTGCGTTCGCCGCCTTCCTCGTGTGCGCTGGCCACCTCGAAGAGGGTGGGGAACGTCGGCCACGGCTGGTGGCTGGCCCGCTCCGCCGGCGGCTGCTTGCCGATGGCCAGGGTGGTGACGGACGCGGCGCCATGCCGGTGCGCAGTACCCAGGCAGTCGGCACCGGTATCACCGCCGCCCAGGATCACCACGTGCTTGCCGTGCGCGTTGATCTGGTTCTCGATGGTTTCCCCGGCCACCGCACGGTTGGCAGGCACCAGGTAATCCATCGCGAAGTGGACGCCGTCCAGGTCGCGGCCCGGCATGGGCAGGTCACGCGGAACGGTGGCACCCGTGCAGACCACGACGGCGTCGTAGCGCCTGCGCAGCTGCTCCCAGGTGACGTCGGCACCCACGGAAACGCCCGTCCGGAACCGGGTGCCTTCCGCCTTCATCTGCTCGACGCGGCGGTCCACCTGCTCTTTTTCCATCTTGAAGTCGGGGATGCCGTACCGGAGCAGGCCGCCGATCTTGTCGTCCCGCTCGTAGACGGCAACGGTGTGGCCCACGCGGGTGAGCTGCTGGGCTACGGCCAGGCCGGCGGGGCCGGAGCCGACCACCGCGACGGTTTTGCCGGTGAGGCGCGCGGGCGGCAGCGGGGTGACCCAGCCGTTGTCCCAGGCCTCGTCGATGATCGAAACTTCCACCTGCTTGATGGTGACGGCGGGCTGGTTGATTCCCAGCACGCAGGACGCCTCGCAGGGCGCCGGGCAGAGCCGGCCGGTGAACTCCGGGAAGTTGTTCGTGGCGTGCAGTCGCTCGATTGCCTCGTCACCCTTGTCCCGCCACATGAGGTCGTTCCACTCGGGGATAAGGTTGCCCAGCGGGCAGCCCTGGTGGCAGAACGGGACACCGCAGTCCATGCAGCGTCCGGCCTGGGCCTTCAGCGTGCCCTTTTCCTGCGCCTCGTAGACCTCTTTCCAGTCCATGATGCGGACGGGAACGGGACGGCGTGGCTGGGTTTCACGCTGGCGTACTTTCAGAAATCCGCGTGGATCAGCCACCGGTAACCTCCAGGATTCGAGACCATACTTCTTCGCCGTCGGGGTCAAGGCCCTCTTCGATGGCGTCGAGACGGGTTTGCAGCACGGCCGCGTAGTCGCGCGGCAGCACCTTGGTGATGCGGGCGGCGGTGTCATCGAAGTTCTCGAGGAGGCGTGCCGCCAGCTGGGAGTCAGTTTCTTCCACGTGCTTGACCAGAAGGCCGTGGACGATGTCGCGGTCCTCGGAGTCCAGCTCGCGCAGCTGCAGCTCGCCGGACTCCAGCGCCTGCTTGTTGACGCGGGTGGTCCGCAGGTCCAGGACGTAGGCGGTACCACCGGACATGCCTGCGCCGAAGTTGCGGCCGGTGCGTCCGATGATCAGCGTCTGGCCGCCGGTCATGTACTCGCAGCCATGGTCGCCAATGCCTTCGACGACGGCGGTGGCACCGGAGTTGCGGACCAGGAAGCGTTCGCCGACCTGGCCGCGCAGGAACATCTCGCCGCTCGTGGCGCCGTAGCCGATCACGTTGCCGGCGATGACGTTGGTCTCCGCCTTGAACACGTTGGTACGGTCCGGGCGGACGATGATCCGGCCGCCGGACAGGCCCTTACCCACGTAGTCGTTCGAGTCGCCGTACAGCCGCAGCGTGATGCCCGCGGGCAGGAAGGCGCCCAGGGACTGGCCCGCGGTGCCGTTGAGCGTGACGTCGATGGTGTCGGTGGCCAGGACATCGGTACCAAAGGTCTTGGTGACCACGTGTCCCAGCATGGTGCCCACCGAACGGTCGGTGTTGATGACGTCCACGGTGATCTTCACCGGGCTGCGGTCGGTCAGCGCCTCGGTAGCCATGGTGATCAGGCGCTGGTCGAAGTGCTTGTCCAGCTCGTGGTTCTGGCCCGTCATGTTCCGCAGCGGCGCGTCGTCGTCGAACTCCAGGCCGTGCAGGATCGGGTCCAGGTCCAGGCCGTCGGCCTTCCAGTGGTTTACGGCTTCGCGGGTGTCCAGGACCTCGGCGTGGCCGATGGCCTCCTCGAGGCTCCGGAACCCTAGCTCCGCGAGGATTTCGCGGACTTCCTCGGCCAGGAACTCGAAGAAGTTGACCACGAACTCGGGCTTGCCGCTGAACCGCGCACGCAGTTCGGGGTTCTGCGTGGCAACACCCACGGGGCAGGTGTCCAGGTGGCAGACGCGCATCATGATGCAGCCTTCGACCACCAGTGGTGCGGTGGCGAAGCCGAACTCCTCGCCGCCCAACAGGGCAGCGATGACAACGTCACGGCCGGTCTTGAGCTGGCCGTCCACCTGCACCACAACACGGTCGCGCAGGCCGTTCAGCATCAGCGTCTGCTGGGTCTCGGCCAGGCCGAGCTCCCACGGAACACCGGCGTGCTTGAGCGAGTTCAGCGGCGAGGCGCCGGTGCCGCCGTCATGTCCGGAGACAAGTACGACGTCGGCCTTCGCCTTGGTCACGCCGGACGCCACCGTGCCGATCCCGACTTCCGAGACAAGCTTCACGTGCACGCGGGCCGAGGGGTTGGCGCGCTTGGCATCGTAGATGAGCTGCGCCAGGTCCTCGATGGAGTAGATGTCGTGGTGGGGAGGCGGGGAGATGAGTCCGACGCCGGGGGTCGAGTGCCGCGTGCGGGCAACCCACGGGTAGACCTTCTGCGCCATCAGCTGGCCGCCTTCGCCGGGCTTGGCACCCTGCGCCATCTTGATCTGGATGTCGTCGGCGTTGGTCAGGTAGAGGCTGGTCACGCCGAAGCGGCCGGACGCGATCTGCTTGACGGCAGAGCGGCGCTTCGGGTCCAGCAGGCGGTCCACATCCTCGCCGCCTTCACCGGTGTTGGACTTGCCGCCCAGCTGGTTCATGGCGATGGCCAGCGTCTCGTGGGCTTCCTGGGAGATGGAGCCGTAGCTCATCGCACCGGTGGAGAACCGCTTGACGATGCTGGAGACGGGCTCCACTTCCTCAAGGGGAACGGAGGGGCGCTCGTTCTTGAACTTGAGCAGGCCGCGGAGGGTCATCAGGTTGGTGGACTGGTCGTCCACTCCCCTGGTGTATGCCTTGAAGATGTCGTAGCGGCGCTCACGCGTGGCGTGCTGCAGCCGGAAGACGGTCTCCGGGTTGAACAGGTGCGGCTCGCCGTCGCGGCGCCACTGGTACTCGCCGCCGCCCAGGAGCGGACGGTGCGGCTGCTCGATGCCGCCCTCCGGGTAGGCCATCTGGTGCCGGGCGGAAACCTCGGCAGCGATGACGTCCAGGCCCACGCCGCCCAGCTGGGAGTGCGTGCCGGCGAAGAATTCGTCCACCAGTTCCTGGCCCAGGCCCAGTGCCTCGAACGTCTGGGCGCCGGTGTAGGAGGCCACGGTGGAGATGCCCATCTTGGACATGATCTTCAGGACGCCCTTGCCCAGGCCCTTGATCAGGTTGTAGACGCCGTCCTGCGGGGTGACGCCCGTGACGTCGCCTGCCGCGATGAGCTGCTCCACGGATTCCATGGCCAGGTACGGGTTGACGGCGGAGGCGCCGTAGCCAATCAGGACGGCCACATGATGTGTCTCGCGGACGTCGCCGGCCTCGACTACCAGGGCGGTCTTGGTGCGGTTGGCGCTGCGCAGCAGGTGGTGGTGCACGGCACTGACCAGCAGCAGCGACGGGATGGGCGCCCACTGGGCGTTGGAGTCACGGTCGGACAGCACGATGTACTGGACGCCGCGGTTGATGGCGCCGGAAACCTGCTCGCAGATTTCGGTGAGCCGGGCTCGGAGCGCGTTTTCGCCGCCTTCGGGGCGGTACAGGCCGCGGACCTTCATGGCCACACGGTCGCCGTCGGGGCTTTCGATGTTGGCGATCTTGGCGAGCTGGTCGTTGTTGATCACCGGGAAGGGCAGCTGGACCTGCGGCTGGCGGACCTGCTTGGTGTCCAGGAGGTTGCCGTTGGGCCCGATGGCACAGGTCAGGGACGTAACGAGCTCTTCACGGATGGCGTCCAGGGGCGGGTTGGTGACCTGCGCGAAGGACTGCACAAAGTAGTCGAAGAGCAGGCGCGGGCGCTTGGACAGGACGGCCACCGGGGTGTCCGAACCCATGGCACCCAGGGGCTCGGCGCCGGTGCGGGCCATCGGGCCCAGCAGGATCTTCAGTTCCTCGGTGGTGTAGCCGAAGGTGCGCTGGCGGATGTTGACGGATGCGGCGGTGTGGACCACGTGCTCGCGCTCGGGCAGGTCGTTGAGGTCGATCAGGTTGTCCTTGACCCACTCGGCCCACGGGTTGGCCGCGGCCACTTCGGCCTTGACCTCTTCGTCGTCGATGATGCGGCCGGACTCGGTGTCCACCAGGAACATCTTGCCCGGGGACACGCGGCCCTTCTTGACCACCTTGGAGGGTTCGACGTCGATCACGCCCACCTCGGAAGCAAAGACGATCAGCCCGTCCTCGGTGATCCAGAAGCGGCCGGGACGCAGTCCGTTGCGGTCCAGGGTGGCTCCCACCAGGTTGCCGTCAGTGAACGAGACGGCGGCGGGGCCGTCCCAGGGTTCCATCAGCAGCGAGTGGTACTCGTAGAAGGCGCGGCGGGCCGGATCCATGGTGGCGTGGTTTTCCCAGGCCTCCGGGATCATCATCATGATCGAGTGCGTGATGGGACGGCCGGACAGCCACAGCAGTTCCGCTACCTCGTCAAAGGACGCGGAGTCGGAGGCACCGGGGGTGCAGATGGGGTACAGCTCTTCCGGCGAGTCGCCCAGCAGCGGGTTGGCAAGCTGGGACTGGCGTGCGCGCATCCAGTTCCGGTTGCCCTTGACGGTGTTGATCTCACCGTTGTGGGCGATGGTCCGGAACGGCTGTGCGAGCGGCCAGGACGGGAAGGTGTTGGTGGAGAAGCGGGAGTGGACGATCGCGAGCTTGGTCTTGAAGCGCTTGTCGGACAGGTCCGGGTAGAACGGCTCCAGCTGGGCGGTGGTGAGCATGCCCTTGTAGACGATGGTGCGGGAGGACAGCGACGGGAAGTACACGCCGAACTTGTTCTGCGCGCGCTTGCGGATCCGCCAGGCGCGGGAGTCCAGCTCGTTGCGGTCCAGTTCCTCGCCACTGGCAGACGCCAGGAAGGGCTGGGAGAAGTAGGGCATGCAGGCACGGGCCATCGCACCCACCAGGTCGGCGACTACCGGCACTTCACGCCAGCCGAGGACCTTGAGGCCCTCGTCGGCGGCCAGGCCTTCGATGCCTGCCTTGGCGGCGTCGGCCTCCCGCTGCTCGGCAGGAAGGAATGCCGTGCCCGCAACGTACTGGCCGGGAGCGGGCAGCTCGAACTCGGTAACGGCCCGGAAGAACTCGTCCGGGATCTGCATGAGCAGGCCCGCGCCGTCGCCGGTACCCTCGTCGGCGCCTACGGCACCACGGTGCTCAAGGTTGCGCAGCGCGGTCAGGGCGGCATCGACGATGTCGTACCCGGGTTCGCCGCGCAGGGTCGCAATAATAGCGAGCCCGCAGGCGTCCTTCTCCTGTTCCGGGTTGTACAGCCCGGCGCCCTCCGGCATGGCTGCGAAGCGCTTGAACGGCGACAGGGCAGTCTCAGGCTGATCCGGTTCGGACCAGCTGGGAGTGTTAAGAGTTTGGGTCATGGGAGACGTCCTTCCTCCTGATCGTGCGTATGGAAGGGACACCGTTGGCCCCACTCGTCGGCGCCGCTGCAAAGGGCACAACAAAGTGTTGATTACTGGAAATTGTAGGTCAGCACGGCCTGCTGAACTAACGGTTACGCAGGCCCCTGCCCGAGGCAATACCGGCCAGCATCTCTGTACTGTCCGGACTCGCCCCATTCCACGACATTGTGGTTTCGGGCTCTTCGAGCGGTGGCTCTACTGCCCTGCCTGGCCGGCGTCCTACTTTCCGGTGCCGGCCTCCGACGCGGGTCCCGTGGCTGTGCTGCCGGAGTGTCCGGCAGCCGTCGCATCCGTTCCGGGCTTTGAGCCGGCCGGTGCCGCCGCGGCTTCTTCCGTGGGGTCGGAAGCATGCCTGGAACCGCTGTGGTTATCAGGGAGATTACCACGCGAATCACTATCTGAGACAACATTGTCCGGATCACGGACCTCTGTGACGGTCTCACCATGTGGGCCCGCTGCTGCGGCCTTGTCCGGTTCGTGGCCCGCGAGGTACACCGTGTCCGGGTCCGGCCGGCCCTTGAGCCCGAGGAGGATGAACGCGGCCAGGGCTGCCAGGAACACAAAGATACTGGTCCAGACGTTGAGCCTGGTGGTGATGCCCAGGAGGCTGATCTGCTCGGCGTCGTCGATGCGCATCGCTTCAATCCAGACGCGGCCCAGCGTGTAGTACATGGCGTACAGCCAGAAGAGCCTGCTCCGGCGGAAGTTGAACCACCGGTCCAGGGCCAGCAGGATCAGGACCCCGGCCAGGTTCCACAGCGACTCGTAGAGGAACGTGGGGTGGAAGAGGGTGTCCGCGGGCATGCCGGCGGGAAAGTTGGGGTTGTCCGCGTCAACCTGCAGGCCCCACGGCAGGGTGGTGGGGCCGCCGAAGAGTTCCTGGTTGAAGTAGTTGCCCCACCGGCCCACGGCCTGGGCCAGGAGCAGGCCCGGCGCCGCGGCATCGACGAAGGCGCTGAGTTTGACTCCGCTGCGGCGGCAGCCGATCCACGCACCGACCGCACCGAGGACGACGGCGCCCCAGATACCCAGCCCACCCCGCTGGATCTGCGGGATCAGTGAGAGGTCTCCGGTGCCGTCGAAGCCCGGACCGAAATAGGCATCCGGTGACGAGACCACGTGGTACAGCCGGCCGCCGATGATGCCAAAGGGGATGGCCCAGATGACGATGTCCCAGACGCTGCCTTCGGGGGCACCGCGCTTGGCCCAACGGACGGAGGTCAGCCACAGTCCCACGACGATGCCCGCAAGGATGCACAGCGCGTAGGCGTGGATCCGCAGGCTGCCCCACGGGAGGGGAATGTCGAAGCCGGACCAGTCCGGACTGGGGATGCTGGCGGACACCATGGTGGGCGCCAGGGCGGCTGCCTGAAGGAGCGGCTGCATGGCTACGCCCCGGATTCCTGCGTGAGGCCGGCTTCCCGGATCAGGCCGGTGGCGAGGTCCTTGGTGAGGGCGCCGACGGCGTCCACTCCCCCGTCGCGGAGCGCTGCCACCAGGGCGGTGCCTACGATGACGCCTTCGGCGTAGGCCGCGATTTCGCGGACCTGGTCCGCGGTGGAGACGCCAAGGCCCACGCAGACGCGTTCGGCGCCAGCACCGTGCGCGGCAGCCACAACGTCCTTGGCCGCCGTGCTGACCGACGTCCGTGCGCCCGTGACGCCCATGATGGAAACGGCGTAGACGAAGCCGCGGCTCGCGTCGACGGTGCGCTGCATGCGCTCCGGGGTGGACGACGGCGCCACCAGGAACACCCGGTCGAGGCCGTACTTGTCAGAGGCCGCCATCCACTCGGCGGCCTCGTCCGGAATCAGGTCCGGCGTGATGAGGCCGGCGCCGCCGGCCTCGGCGAGCCGGCGCGAGAATTCATCCACGCCCATGCGGACCACGGGGTTCCAGTAGGTCATGACCAGGACGGCGGCGTCGGTCTTGCTGGTGATGCCGGCGACGACGTCGAACACCTGGCTGACGTGGAAGCCCTTGGCCAGTGCCTCGGTGGTGGCGGCCTGGATGACCTGGCCGTCCATGACGGGATCGGAATAGGGGATGCCAATTTCGATCAGGTCGGCACCGTTCTCTGCCAGGGCAATGCCGGCGGCGATGGTGTCCTCCACGTTGGGGTACCCGGCGGGAAGGTAGCCGATGAGGGCGGAACGTCCCTGGGAACGGGCCCTGTCGATCGCCGCTGCCGACTTGCTGTTCGTCTCTGCCTGGTCTGCGATGTCTGCGCTGCTCACAGCTGCTCCCCCTCTTTACCGATTTCCGATTCGGCGGAATTCTTGTCCAACAGGTCGAACCATTCGGCTGCGGTGGCCACGTCCTTGTCGCCGCGTCCGGAAAGGTTGACGATGATGATTTTTTCGCCCGCGGCGGCTGCATCTTCGGCGGCAAGCCGCTGGCCCACCTTGATGGCTCCAGCCAGCGCATGCGAGGACTCGATGGCGGGAATGATGCCCTCGGTGCGGCACAGGAGCCGGAAGGCATCCATCGCTTCGCCGTCCGTGATGGGCTCGTAGCTGACCCGTCCGATGTCGGCCAGGTAGGAGTGCTCCGGGCCTACGCCGGGGTAGTCCAGTCCGGCGGAGATCGAGTGCGACTCGATGGTCTGCCCGTCGTCGTCCTGCATCAGGTAGGAGCGTGCGCCGTGGAGGACCCCGGGCTTGCCCAGGGTAATGGTGGCGGCGTGCCGGCCCGTCTCCACGCCTTCGCCGCCGGCCTCGAACCCGTAGATCTTCACGCCGGGATCATCCAGGAACCCGTGGAAGATGCCGATGGCGTTGGAGCCGCCACCGATGCAGGCGCAGACAGCGTCCGGAAGCCGTCCTTCCTGCTCGAGGATCTGGGCGCGGGCTTCCTCGCCGATCACCTCGTGGAAGTACCGGACCATGGCGGGGAACGGGTGGGCTCCGGCAGCAGTGCCCAGCAGGTAGTGGGTATTGGAAACGTTGGCCACCCAGTCCCGGAGGGCGTCGTTGATGGCGTCCTTGAGGGTCTGGGACCCGCTGGTCACGGGAATGACCTTGGCCCCCAGCAGCTCCATGCGCGCAACGTTCAGCGCCTGGCGGCGGCAGTCCTCGGCGCCCATGTACACCACGCACTCCAGGCCCATGAGGGCGGCGGCGGTGGCACTGGCCACGCCGTGCTGGCCGGCGCCGGTTTCGGCGATGATGCGGGTCTTGCCCATGCGCTTTGCGAGCAGGGCCTGGCCCAGGACGTTGTTGATCTTGTGCGAGCCCGTGTGGTTGAGGTCCTCGCGCTTGAGGAACACCCGTACTCCCCCGGCGTGCTGGGAGAACCGCTTGGCTTCGGTGAGCAGGGACGGCCGGCCGGAGTAGTTCTTGTTCAGGTCCGCGATCTGGGCCCGGAAGTCGGGGTCGTCCTTGGCCTTGTTGAAGGTCTCTTCAAGTTCGTCCAGGGCGGCGATGAGGGACTCGGGCATCCATCGGCCCCCGTAGTTGCCGAAGTACGGCCCCGGGGCGTGGCGGAGGGATCCGCCCTGCAGGAATGCTTCCGCGGTGTTGTTGTCAGCGTTTCCCGAGGGTGCGTCAGCCATCAGTCCTGTCCTGTTCGATTGGTGTGGTCAAAAGTGTGCAGCTCCGGCTGGACGCCGGAACAGTGTGCCTGTCCTGCGGGGCCGCCAGTTGCCGGCCCCAACAGGATGAATGCCGTGTGCGTCAGGCGCGGGCGGCAATGGCCGCGGCACCTGCGGCAGTGAACTCGGCGATGCGTTCCCGCGGCGTGGCGTGGCTTACCAGGGCCTCGCCCACCAGTATGGCGTTGGCGCCGGTGGCGGCGTAATGCGTGACGTCGTCCGCGTCGCGCACGCCTGATTCGGCAACCACCACGGCCTCGGCCGGAATGAGCCCCGCCAGTGAGGCGAAGAGGGAACGGTCGACGTCGAGCGTCTTCAGGTTTCGCACGTTGACGCCGATGATCCGGGCGTTGGCAGCGATGGCCCGCCCGATCTCTTCCTCCGTGTGCGTCTCCACCAGCACGTTCATGCCGAGCTCCCGGCTCAGGGCGCTGAAATCGGTGAGCTGGGCGTCAGAAAGCGCGGCCACGATGAGCAGGATGAGGTCGGCGCCGTGGGCACGGGCCTCCCAGATCTGGTACTCGTCGAGCGTAAAGTCCTTGCGCAGCAAGGGGATGTCGACGGCGGCGCGCACGGCGTCGAGGTCGGCCAGCGACCCCTTGAAACGGCGCTGTTCGGTGAGGACGCTGATGACGGAGGCACCGCCGTCGGCGTACTGCGTTGCGAGCGACGCCGGGTCACCGATGCTGGCGAGGTCGCCCTTGGACGGGCTGCGTCGCTTGATTTCGGCGATGACTTTCAGCTGTTCCCGGGTTGGGGAGGTTCCGCCGAGGGCTGCCCAGGCGTCGCGGGCAGGTGCCGCGGCCTGGGCCAGGTCCTTCAGCTCAGCCAGGGAAACAAGCCGCTTCCTGGCGTCCATATCCTCCCTGACACCGGCGTTGATGTCGTCGAGAACAGTCGCCATCAGTGGCCGGAGTTCTTCAGCTTGCTGCCTTCGACGCCGTAGCCTGCCTTGCGCATGACGTAACCGAGGATCAGGCCGATGACCATGACCACGGCGCCGCCGATGAAGATGGGGGTGCTGGCGATGACGAAGGCGATGGCTGCGATGAGCGCACCGACGAGCATGACGATGACGCAGGTCCATGCGGCCGGGCTGTTGCCGTGGCCCAGTTCCTGGCTGTGGTCAATGGCGCCGGGGGCAACCGTGCGGGTGCCTGACTTGGAAACGGACGCAGGTGCTTTGCTCATGGAAATCTCCTCAGGATGGATACTGCTTACATTCTGCCATTTTTTGGCCGCCGTCCGCGTACCGCGGGGTCCGGCGCCGGGGCGGCTGCCGGCGGCCGCCGGCCTTAGGTGGGGTCTTCGCCGCGGGAGAGCCGGTCCCAGCTGTCGATCTCGTCCACCGGCCCTGCCGCTGCCATCGTTCCTGCGGCGCCGGGTGCGTCATATTTGGTGCGCGTCTTCCAGTAACGGGACGCGGGCAGGATCAGCAGGGCTGCCAGCGCCAGCAGGCAGCCGGCGACGACGGCGAGTAACGGAAAGGGGGTGAGCTCAACGTGCGCCTGGCTGCCGGAGATCCCCGTGGCGCCGGCAATGGTGCCCTGCGCGGCCGCGAGCGGATCTGCCAGGACAGTTGCCGCGGCAGTGACGACGCCGGCTGAGGCCAGGACGATGATGGCAGTGATGACCCACCGGGCAATCCTGCCGGCAATGGCAGCTGCCAGTCCCCCGGCAAGGGCCACCAGGGCCAAGGCCGTGACAGTGGTAGCGGCCTTGCTGCCCTGCACCTGGATGGCACTTTGGGTGGCAGCGGCCTGGCCTACCTGGTTGGGGTCAAGGGTGGCAGTCATCCAGGTCTGCGTGGTGGTGCCGAAGGCCGCCAGCGCAAGGAGCGCGATCAGCAGCACCAGCGTCGACTTGCGCGCCCACACCGGCGTGGTCCGGTTCGTCCGCGCGTTACCTGTCTTGCCGGCCTTGCCTTCAGTTGCTCCGGTACCCGGCATCAGGAATCCGCCCCGCCGGGAAAGGATTCCGCGGAAATGTTGTGCAGCGATCCTGCCGTGTGGACCGCGCGCAGCGGGGCGGCGGCCTTGTTGACGGTCTCCAGCGCCTCGGTGGGGTTCACCGAGTCAGCCACGATGCCGCCGCCGGCCTGGACGTAGGCGCGCCCTTCGCGGATCAGGGCGGATCGGATGGCGATGGCCATGTCCATGCCCCCTGCGAAGTCGAGGTAGCCCACCACGCCGCCGTAGATGCCGCGGCGGTGCGGTTCCAGTTCGTCGAGGAGGCGCAGGGCCCTGGGCTTGGGGGCGCCGGAGAGCGTGCCGGCCGGGAACGTGGCCTTCAGTACGTCGTAGGCCTTGGCCTGCGGGGCGAGCTGCCCCACCACGGTGGATACCAGGTGCATGATGTGGCTGAAGCGCTCCACCTCCATGAACTGGGTGACATCCACCGTGCCGGCAACGCAGACCTTGGAGAGGTCGTTGCGGGACAGGTCCACCAGCATCAGGTGCTCGGCGCGTTCCTTCTGGTCCGCCAGCAGTTCCTCTGCCAGGGCCTTGTCCGCTTCAACCGTTTTCCCGCGCGGACGGGAGCCGGCGATGGGGTGGGTGATGACCTCCTCGCCCGTGACCGTCACCAGTGCTTCCGGGGAGGACCCGACGATGGAGTATTCGCGGCCGTCGGCGTCTTCGAGGCTGAAGATGTACATGTAGGGGCTGGGGTTGGTGTTGCGCAGGACCCGGTACACGTCCAGCGCGGACGCCTTGCATTCCATCTCGAACCGGCGCGAGATCACCACCTGGAACACTTCGCCGTCAACGATCGCTTCCTTGCCGCGGTCCAGGGCCGCCAGGTACTCGGCCTCGTCCCAGCGCTCCTGGACGCTGGAAGCGAAGTCCAGGGCAGCAGGCGCCAGCACGGACACGGGCTGCACCACGGGAGCGCTGATCCTGGCCAGGAGTTCCTTGACCCTGGCCACGGCGTCGTGCCAGGCCTCATCCACGCGCTCGGAGCTGTTGTCGAAGTTGATGGCGTTCGCGATGAGCAGGACGGTGCCGTCCACGTTGTCGTGCACCGCCATGTCCGTGACCAGGTTCAGGGCCATCTCCGGCAGGTGGAGATCGTCCTCCGGCGGGCTGACCAGCCGTTCCCAGTGCCGGACGGTTTCCCACCCCAGGAAGCCCACCAGCCCGGATGTGAAGGGCGGCAGCCCTTCGAACCGGTCCGTGCGCAGGGCGTCGACCGTGTCGCGGATGGCGTCCACCGGGCTGCCGCTGACCGGGACGCCTGCGGGCGGCTCACCCAGCCAGTGCGCCTGGCCGTCCTTGGTGGTGAGTGTGGCACGGGACCTTGCACCGATGAAGGAGTACCGTGACCAGGCTCCGCCCACCGCTGCCGATTCCATGAGGAACGTGCCGGGCTGCCCCTGGGCCAGCTTCCGGTACAGGCCGATGGGGGTTTCGGCGTCGGCGAGGACCTTGAGCCGGACGGGAATGACGCGGCTGTGGCCGGCGAGTTCCCGGAACTCCTCAAGGCTTGGGCTGATGGTTCCGAGGTCCTGCATGGCTGTACTTGTCCGCCTGTTCTTCGAAAAGGCCCGGCCGTGCCGGCACCTTGAATGTGCTTTGCTGGATGCCCGGAGCCGGCTGGGGGCCGGCCCGGCAGCGTGTTCCGCTTAGCCTGCCTGGCCCGCCACCACGTCCAGGTCCCTGCCGTCGAAGCAGGTCCGGGTCCCTGTGTGGCAGGCGGCACCCACCTGGTCGACGCGCACCAGGAGTGCATCGCCGTCGCAGTCCATGGCCACGGATTTGACCCACTGGACGTGTCCCGAGGTGTCCCCCTTGCGCCAGTATTCCTGGCGGGAGCGGGAGTAGAACGTCACGCGCCCGGTGGTCATCGTTCGGTGGAGGGCTTCGTCGTCCATCCAGCCGAGCATGAGCACTTCATTCGTGTCGTACTGCTGCACCACAGCGGCCACCAGGCCGGCGCCGTCGCGCTTGAGCGCGGCGGCCACCTCCTTGGGAAGCGGGCTTGCCGGGGGCGCTGATTCCACGGACGACGCCGGCATGGACTGCACGGGCGCGGACACGGCGGATCCTGCGGTTTGGACGGGGGTTGGCTGCTCAGACATCGGCTCAAGTCTAGTGCCTCCGAGGCCCACCTCTCCTGTTGTGAACAACGGCACGCCACCGCCCGCCGCAGTGCTGCCCATCGCCGCACCACTCGTGCTAGTTTTCCAAGTGATGCATTTCGTCGAACCGTCCCGAGAAGTCCTGGCCGAAACCCTGCTTGCGGCCGGCCCTGATGCGCCCACGCTGTGCAAGGGCTGGCGTACCAGGGACCTTGCCGCGCACCTTTACCTGCGCGAGCGGAAGGCCGCCGTCGGGCTCGGTTTGATCATCAAGCGCCTGGCCAAGGCGTCGGACCAGGCTACTGCCAAACTGGCCGCCAAGCTCACCAGCAACGAGGACTACGCCCGGCTGGTGAACACGTTCCGCGCCGGACCGCCGGCCCTCTCGCCGATGAGCATCCGGGCGCTGGACGAGAGCGCCAACCTGATCGAGTACTTCGTGCATACGGAGGACGTCCGGCGCGCCGTGGACCGGTGGGCGCCCAGGGCACTGGACGAGGCGTACTCAGACGCCCTCTGGGACGAACTGGTCAAGCGCGCCGCCATCCTCTACCGCGGCGTGGACCTGGGCATTGTCCTGGTCCGGCCGTCCGGGCCCCGCCACGTGGCCAAGCGTGCACCTGTTTCGGTGGCCATCGTCGGTGAGCCGGGCGAACTGCTGATGCACGCCCATGGCCGCACCCGCCATGCCCTGGTCACCTTTGAAGGCCAGCCGGACGCGGTCGCCCTCCTCCAGTCCGCCGAAGTAGGACTCTAAAGACAAACTGACTCGCAGTTGTTGTCGTTATGAGCGTTCAAAACGACAACAACTGCCAGTCAGTTGGACGTCAGCGGACTTCGAAGCCTGCTTCACGGATGGCGTCCTTAACCTGGGACATCATGTTGTCCGGGCCCCAGTGGAAAATTGACGCGGCCAGGACGGCGTCCGCGCCGGCGGCGACGGCTGGCGGGAAGTGCGCCGGCTCCCCCGCGCCGCCGGAGGCGATGATGGGGACCCTGACGGCGGCCCGGACCAGTTTGATGAGTTCCAGGTCGAAGCCGTCCTTCGTGCCGTCGGCATCAATGGAGTTCAGCAGGATCTCCCCGACGCCACGGTCCGCTGCTTCCCTGGCCCATTCGACGGCGTCGATCCCGGTGCCGGTGCGGCCGCCGTGCGTGGTCACTTCGAAGCCCGACGGCGTGGGCTGGGACCCCGGCCGGGTGCGGCGGGCGTCGACGGACAGGACCAGCACCTGGGAGCCGAAGTGCCGGGTGATCTCATCGATGACATCCGGCCGGGCCACGGCAGCGGTGTTGATGGAAGCTTTGTCCGCGCCGTAGCGCAGGAGCTTGTCCACCTCGGCCACGCCGCGGACGCCGCCGCCAACGGTGAGCGGGATGAACACTTCCTCGGCGGTGCGCCGGACGACGTCGAACGTGGTCTCGCGGTTGCCGGAGGACGCGGTGACGTCAAGGAAGGTCAGTTCGTCGGCGCCGGCGTTGTCGTAGCGGTGGGCGAGCTCCACGGGGTCGCCCGCATCGCGGAGGCCCTCGAAGTTGACGCCCTTGACGACGCGGCCGGCGTCGACGTCAAGGCAGGGAATGACCCGTACTGCTACTGCCATGGGAACTCCTGGATATTCAGTGGTGCTGGGGGAAGCCGTTGATCAGATGCGGCAGGCGTGGATGCTGCTGACCAGGATGGCGCGGGCGCCCAGGTCGTACAGTTCATCCATGATCCGGTTGGTTTCCTTCTTGGGCACCATGGACCGGACGGCTACCCAGTCGGAATCGCGCAGCGGGGAGACCGTGGGCGATTCCAGGCCCGGGGTCAGGCCGGCGGCCTTTTCCACGAGTTCCTTGCGGATGTCGTAGTCCATCAGGACGTACTGGCGCGCCACCAGGACGCCCTGGAGGCGGCGGATGAGGACGTCGATTTCCTTTGCCGTGCCCTTGGCGGCACCACCGTTTCCAGTGCGGCGGATCAGGACCGCTTCGGACTTCAGGATGGGGTCACCGAAGATCTCCATGCCGGCGGCCTTGAGGGTATTGCCGGTTTCCACGACGTCGGCGATGGCGTCCGCGACGCCGAGGCGCACGGAGGATTCCACGGCGCCGTCGAGCCGGACCACCTTGGCGTTGATGCCGCGTTGAGCCAGGTAGTTGCGCAGCAGGCCGTCGTAGCTGGTGGCCAGGCGCTTGCCTTCGAGTTCGGCGGCGGAGCTGAAATCGCCCACCGGCCCGGCGAAGCGGAACGTGGAGGCGGCGAACCCCAAGGGAAGCAGCTCTTCGGCTTCCACCTCGGCGTCCAAAAGCAGGTCGCGGCCGGTGATGCCGACGTCGAGCGTTCCCTGGCCGACGTAGACCGCGATGTCGCGGGGGCGGAGGAAGAAGAACTCGATGTCGTTGTCGGGGTCCACCATGACCAGCTCGCGGCTGTCGCGCCGCTGGCGGTATCCGGCTTCGGAGAGCATGGCGGAGGCGGATTCGGACAGGGAGCCCTTGTTGGGGACGGCTACTCGCAGCATTGGAAATTCTTTCTGGGGTGGAAGGTCTTGGTTTTCAGGCAGTGCAGGCCACAGCGGGCACGGCGGAAAGTGCGCCGGGCCGGTGGCTACAGATGCTTGTAGACGTCTTCCAGGGTCAGGCCTTTGGCGAGCATCAGAACCTGCAGGTGGTACAGCAGCTGGGAGATTTCCTCGGCCGCAGCTTCATCGGATTCATATTCGGCAGCCATCCACACTTCGGCTGCTTCCTCAACGACTTTTTTGCCGATGCCGTGAACACCGGACTCCAATTCAGCGACGGTGCGGGAGCCTTCCGGGCGGGTGGCTGCCTTCTCGCTGAGCTCAGCGAACAGCGTCTCGAAATTCTTCACGCCCTCCAGCCTACTTGCTGCGGACGCGGCGGCGCTTCCCGGGTAGTTGCATGACGGGCGCGATGTGAGGGAATACACACCGCGCCCGTGCGGCGCGCCGCGGCTTAGCTGCGGTACTGCTTGAGGACGACGGCGGTGGCCAGCGCCGCCGTCACGGCCTCGTGGCCCTTGTCTTCCTTGGAGCCGGGCAGGCCGGCGCGGTCCAGGCCCTGTTGTTCGTTGTCGCAGGTGAGCACGCCGAAGCCTACCGGCACGCCGGTGGACACGCTGACGTCGGTGAGGCCCGACGTCGCGGCCTGGCAGACGTAATCGAAGTGCGGGGTCCCGCCGCGGATCACGACGCCGAGGGCCACCACGGCGTCAAAGTGCGGTGCCAGCCGCGCGGCAGCAACGGGAAGTTCGAAGCTGCCGGGAACCCGAAGCACGGTGGGCTCGGCGATGCCGGCATCCTTGGCGGCACGGAGTGCGCCGTCCAGGAGTCCGTCCATGATCTGCGTGTGCCAGCTGGCAGCAATGATTGCCAGTTTCAGCTGCGAGGTTTCAGCGGGGTTGAGGGTGCTGAGGTCAATGTCGGGGGCGCCGTGTCCGCTCATGGGTTTCTTGTGTTCCGTTCGTTCGTGAAGACGTCAGTCTTGTTCGTGGTCGTAGGGGGTTTCGGGGGCCGTCACGGGCACGGGAGCCGCCTCGGTGTCCAGCAGCAGCCGGTGTTCCATGCGGTCCTTCTTGGTGCGCAGGTACCGGATGTTCTGTTCGCGGGAGGGGACCTCTGTGGGTACCATTTCCACCACTGTCACCCCGGCCTTGGCCAGCCTGTTCTGCTTGTCCGGATTGTTGCTGAGCAGCCGTACTTCATGCAGCCCCATTTCGGCGAGGATCTGCGCCGCGGCCTTGTAGCACCGGGCATCAACGGGCAGCCCCAGCTGCTCGTTGGCCTCGACGGTGTCAAAGCCGGCCTCCTGCAGCGCATAGGCCTTGATCTTGTTGGCCAGGCCAATGCCGCGGCCTTCCTGGCCGCGAAGGTAGAGCAGGGTTCCGCCGTTGTCCCGGATCAGTTCCAGCGCGAAGGCGAGCTGTTCCCCGCAGTCGCACCGGTAGGACCCGAAGACATCGCCGGTGAGGCATTCGGAGTGCAGCCGGACAAGGGGTGCTTTTCCGTCGGTGGGAGCATTGGGGGAACTGACGGCCAGGTGTTCCACGCCGGTCACGAGGTCCGTCCACGCCTGCGCCACGAAGTCGCCAAAGGCGGTGGGCAGTTGCACCACGGGCCCTCCGCTGACGGGGTGGGGCGCCTCACCGGACACCGCGTGGGTCTTCCGGTGACCGTTGTGGTGGCTGTCGCCGCTGCCTGCCGCTGCCGTCATCGTTTCTCCTTTTCTCCGCCCGGGACCGCCCGGGCATCCTCATCCGGGGCGCCCCCGGCCCCGGCTTCAAGATACGCCACCAGGTCCTCGATGGAGATGAGGGGGCACCCATGTTCAGCTGCGAACGAACGGAGCCCGTCCAGGCGCATCATCTCACCGTCGTCGTACACCACTTCCGCGATCACCCCTACGGGTTCAAGGCCTGCGAGGCGGCACAGGTCCACAGCGGCCTCGGTGTGGCCCTGGCGTTCCCGCACACCTCCCTCAACTGCACGGAGCGGGAAAATATGCCCCGGCCGGGTCACGGATGCCGGTCCGGCCTGCGGGTCCGCCAGGATGCGCGCCGACAGGGCCCGATCGGTGGCGGAGATCCCCGTGCTGACACCGGAGGCGGCGTCACAGGAGACGGTATAGGCCGTGCCTTTTGCGTCCTCGTTGACGGCGGTCATGGGGGGCAGTGCCAGTGCATCGGCGCGGTCCCCGGTGAGCGGCACGCAGATCACGCCGGAGCTGTAGCGGATGGTCCAGCCCATCAGCGCCGGCGTGGCATGCTGGGCGGCGAAGATGATGTCGCCTTCGTTTTCGCGGTCCTCGTTATCGACCACCAGCACGGGACGTCCGGCGGCCATGGCGCGCACGGCGTCCGCGATGGAGTCCAGTCCCTCGTTGGCCACGGCCCGCTCGAGGCGTACTGCTGCGTTCACCGTGCGCCTCCCGCGATGGCGGCTTCGGTTTCGCCGCTGCCGGCCGGGGCTCCGGCGCCACGGAAGGCAAGCAGCCGTTCGGTGTATTTGGCCAGGACGTCGACTTCCAGGTTCACCCGGCTGCCGGTGGTCTTGGTGCCCAGGCCGGTTTCCGCGAGGGTGGTGGGGATCAGCCCCACTTCGAACCAGGGTTCCTGCTCGGCTGCCGGGCTGACGGCCGTCACGGTGAGGGAAACACCGTCAATGGCGATGGAGCCTTTTTCGGCGATGTAGCGGGCCAGGTTGGCGGGAACGCCGAAACGCAGCCGCTCCCAGTTGCCCTGGGGTTCGCGTTCCAGCAGGACGCCCACCCCGTCAACATGGCCTTGCACCACGTGGCCGTCCAGGCGCCCGCCTGCAGGAACGCAGCGCTCCAGGTTGACGGAGTCGCCTGCACGGAGCTCGCCAATGGTGCTCCGGACCAGGGTCTCCCCCATGACGTCCACGCTGAAGTCCTTGCCGTCAAGTGCGGTTGCCGTCAGGCAAACCCCGTTGACGGCGATGGAGCCGCCAAGTGCCAGGCCTTCGGTGGAGGACGGTGCGTGGAGCCGGACGGTGGCACTGGTGTCTCCGTCGCGCTCCACCGACAGCACCTGCCCCTGCTCGGCGATAATTCCGGTGAACATCAGTAGCCTCCCTGGGCTTGCCCCGCGCTGCCGCGGGTTGGTGGGTGATCGAGTGCAACTATCCGTTGCGGTCTGAGGTGGAGCCGAAGGTCCCGTCCCAGCGTCCGCACCGCGCCGCCGTCGGACGCGTCCCAGTCCCATTGCTGGGCGTCGGGAAGGCTGGTGATGCCCAGCCCGTTCAGTGCAGGTGTGCCGGAT
Source organism: Arthrobacter sp. SAFR-044 (assembly GCF_059414985.1). Taxonomy (NCBI): domain Bacteria; kingdom Bacillati; phylum Actinomycetota; class Actinomycetes; order Micrococcales; family Micrococcaceae; genus Arthrobacter; species Arthrobacter sp. SAFR-044. The sequence goes on from NZ_JBPFDN010000009.1 coordinate 142,034, forward strand.
CCCAGCAGGGTGGGCGCCAGGTACACGATGAGTTCGTCCACCAGTCCGGCCGACAGGAAGGAGCTCAGGATGCTGGATCCGCCCTCCACCATGACGTGGCGGATGCCGGACGAGTACAGCATGGACAGCGCTTCGTGGGGGTCGCGGGTGGGAAGGTGGACGGCCAGGCCGTCGTCGCCGTGGATCGCAGCGCCCTCCGGAATCCCACGCAGGCCCATGACGGCACGAACCGGCTGCTTGGGCGCTGGGTTGCCGGCGGCGTCGCGGGCGTTCAGCCGGGGGTTGTCCACCAGCACGGTCTGGGTGCCCACCAGGATGGCGTCGATGCGGCTGCGGATCCCGTGGTTGTCCGCCAGGGACTCGGGGCTGGAAATCCACTGGCTGGTGCCGTCTTCGGCGGCGATGCGGGCGTCAAGGGTCTGCGCGATGTGGAGGGTGACGAAGGGCCGCTTGGCGGCCACTGCCTCGAACCACTGGCGGTTCAGGTCCAGGGCTTCGTCGGCGCCCAGTCCGCTGCGGACCCGGACGCCTGCTGCGCGCAATGTTGCCGCGCCCCCGGCAGCGGGGTCATGGGGGTCATCGACGGCGTAGACCACGTCCGTGATCCCGGCGGCGATGATCGCTTCCGTGCACGGCCCGGTGCGGCCCACATGGTTGCACGGTTCCAGCGTCACCACCATGGTGCAGCCAGCCAGATCCAGCCCGGCGGCGGCAGCCTGGGCAATTGCGTCGGCCTCGGCGTGTGCGGTGCCGGCGCCCCGGTGGTAGCCGGCAACGAGTTCCCGGCCGTCAGGGCTTACGACGACGGCACCCACCAGGGGGTTCGCGCCGCGCGGGCCTTGGAGTGCTGCCTGGAGGGCGTTCTCCATGGCGCGGGTTTCGGCGGCGCTGAAGGCAGTGACCATCCCGGCGGCCGGCTGAAGCTTCACGGCGCCCGTCATGCGGCTGCCCTAGTGGAGGTGGTGTTGCCTGCCTTTGAAGCAGCAGGGCTTGCGGCGTCAAAGAGCCATCGCTGCGGGTTCATCCGTGTGTCGTTCCTTCCCTGTCGAACCGCGATGGCTCCGGGGATACGACAGCAGAACGCTGCGGAGCCCAAAGGCTGCGCAGATACAGCTGTACGTGCTTCTCTCATCCAGACTTTAACTGTCGGTACCGGAATTCCACCGGTTCAACCGTCTGCCGGAATCCTCCTGGGAGGACACCGGCTCGCGGGTCGCGGACTGTCACCGCCGGTTCGGACTTACACCGACCCCGGAGCACGTATGTGTGTTGTTATTGTGCCACAACCCGGATGGGCTCCCGGTTATTCCGTCGCCGCGCGTAATGTCCGGCTGCCCTTGGCGCGCAGCAGGTCGATGGCGGCGGACGGATCGTCGGCGCCGTACACGGCGGAACCGGCCACAAAAACGTTGGCCCCGGCCTCGGCGGCCCGGGCAATGGTGTCTTCCGTGATGCCGCCGTCCACCTGGATTGCGAGCCCCAACCCGGAGCCTTCCACCGCCGCCCGGGCCCTGCGGATCTTGGGCAGCGTGATGTCCAGGAACGCCTGGCCGCCGAAGCCCGGTTCCACGGTCATGATGAGCAGCATGTCCAGTTCCGGCAACATGTCCAGATAGGGTTCCACCGGGGTTGCGGGGCGCAAGGCCATGCCCGCTTTGGATCCCCTGCTGCGCAGTTCCCGCGCCAGCTTGATGGGCGCAATGGAAGCCTCCGCGTGGAACGTCACCGAGGCCAGGCCGGCGTCGGCGAACCCGGGCGCCCAGCGGTCCGCATCGGCAATCATCAGGTGGGCGTCGAGCGGTACGGGACTGACGGCCTGGATCCGCTGTACCACCGGCAACCCGATGGTCAGGTTGGGGACAAAGTGGTTGTCCATGACGTCCACGTGCACGGCGTCGGCATTGCTGATCCGCTGCAGTTCGGCCTCAAGGTTGACGAAGTCGGCGGAGAGGATGCTCGGGTTGATGCAGCATTGCGTCACGGGGGGTGCCTTTCACTGGTTGTTCTGGTCCCACGACGTAATTCACGCCGTGGTTGCTGGATGTCACGCCGTTCCTGCTGGTCAGGCCTTCTTCTGAATCAGCGCCAGGAACATCGCGTCGGTGTGGTGGATGTGGGGCCAGAGCTGCGCCGTCAGCTCATGGCCGGCGCCGAGGCTCCCGGTCAGGCTGACCGCGTCCAGGGCTGCACCGGCGTCGAGGAGTTCCAGGTCAGGGCGCTTGCGCAGAACGTCGTCGACCACGGCGGTAGTCTCGGCGGGATGCGGTGAACAGGTCACGTAGGCCACCACTCCCCCTGGGCGGACAGCGGCCAGGGCCGATCCCAGCAGTTCGCGCTGCAGTGGCCCGAGGTCGGCAATGTCCTTGGGCGAGCGCCGCCACCGGGACTCGGGCCTGCGGCGGAGTGCCCCCAGGCCCGTGCAGGGAACGTCCACCAGGACGCGGTCATACCGCTCCGGCTGCTCGGCCCCCACTTCCCGGCCGTCGCCGGTGCGGACCTGCCAGCTGGCGTGCGGGACGGCGGACAGTGCCTGACTGACCAGCTTGGCCCGGTGCGGAGCGGGCTCGTTCGCGAGGAGCGTGGCACCATGCTGGTGTGCCAGCGCGCCCAGGAGCGCTGCCTTTCCGCCGGGACCGGCACAGAGATCAAGCCATGCTTCAGCGTCACCGCCCGTGGATACACTTCCGGCGCCGTCCGGTCCCCCGGGCGCACCGAGGTCCACCGCGGCCAGGGCCCTGGCCACCAGTTGGGAACCGACGTCCTGCACCCGGGTGGTACCGGCACGGACGGAGGCCAGGCGGCCCAGGTCCCCGCCGCTGGAAAGGGCGGAACCTTCGACCAGTTCCCCCGGGGTAGCGCCGTTTTCCAGCGCTTCGTCCAGGCTGCCGAGGCCGGGCAGGGCTACGAGGTTAACCACAGGTGCGTCATTGTCCGCTTCCAGCAGATCGTCGATCTCTGCTGCGGAACGGCCGTGGGCAACGAGCGACTGTCGCATGGCCCGGACGATCCACTCCGGGTGGGCGTACCTCACCGCGGCTACCTTGGTAGCGTCCGTTTCGCCTTCCACCAGCAGGTCCAGCCATTCCTCGAGGCTCCGGGCGGCCACCTTGCGTAGGACCGCGTTGATCAGCGTCGACGGGCCGGCGCCGATAACCGCGCGGGCGAGTCCCACGGTCTGGTCCAGTGCAGCGTGGGCGGGGACCCGCATGGCAAGCAGTTGGTGGGCACCGATGCGGAGGGCATCCAGGATGGCCGGATCAAGCTGGGCCAGGGGACGGTCCACGCACCGCGCCAGGATGGCGTCATAGGTGCCTTGGCTCCGCAAGGCCCCATAGCTCAGTTCGGTGGCGAATCCGGCGTCCCGCTTGTCCAGGTGGTGGTGCCGGATCCGTGCGGGCAGCACCAGGTTGGCGTAGGCGTCATCCGCCGCCACGGCACGGAGCACCTCGAAGGCCACCAGGCGGGCGGGATCTGCGCGTCTGGTGCGTTGGGACGGCGCCTGCTCGGTGAAGCTCCGTTGCGGCCCGCGGTTGCGTTCCCGCCCCTTGGCGTTCCGCCGGCTGGCGTCCCGGGGACCGCCGTTGCCACGGCCGCCGCCGGCAGGTCCGCCGCTGCCGGCCTGGCCGCCTGAGTTGCCTTCGGATCCGGTCATTCGAACACCACGCTCTCAAGTGAAGCCAAACCGCGCGCCCAGTCGGCGGCGGCCATCATCTTTTTCCCGGCGGGCTGGATTCGGGTAAGTTCCACCGCGTGCGAACCTGTCCCCACCAGCACGGCCTTGCCCTGCAGGGCCACGGCTCCCGGGGCGAGCCCGGAAACATCCTGCCGGAGCCGGACGGGCTCGAGTTTGACCCGCTGCCCGTCCAGCAGGGTCCAGGCGCCGGGTTCCGGGGTGACACCGCGGGCCTGCCTGCTGATGGCAAGGGCGGGGTGGGCCCAGTTGAGGTGGCCGTCCTCCAGGGTCAGTTTCGGCGCCAGTGTGACATCGCCGGCCTGTGGCTGCGGCGCCGCTTTTCCGGCATCGATGGCAGACAGCGTCTGGGCCAGGAGGACCGCGCCGCTGTGTGACAGCCGCTCCAAAAGGTCACCAGCGGTGTCCTGGGGTTTGACAGTCTCCGTCAGGGTGCCGAACACGGGCCCGGTGTCCAGGCCTTCCTCGAGCTGGAAGGTTACGGCGCCGGTGACATCGTCTCCGGCCATGACTGACCTCTGCACCGGAGCAGCTCCACGCCAGGCGGGCAGGAGGGAGAAATGCAGATTGACCCAGCCGTAGCGTGGGATGCCCAGGGCGGCAGGAGGAACCAGTCCGCCGTAGGCAACGATGGCGGCAATGTCCGGCTGCACGGCGGAGATCCCGGCAATGGCGTCTGCGTCTACGCGCGCAGCGTGGATCACTTCGATGCCGAGTTCGGCGGCCCGCTGCGCAACGGGCGACGGCGTCAGCACGCGTTTCCGGCCTATCGGCGCGTCGGGACGGGTCAGGACGGCGACGACATTGAACCCTGCATTAACAAGTGCGTCCAGGGATGGCACGGCGACGGCGGGTGTCCCCGCGAAGAGGACCCTCACCCGGCTGCGCCGAAGCTGGAGCCGGGGGTGCTGGTTCCACCAAAGCTTCCCCCGCCGAAACTTGAGCCAACACTCTTGGCGCGTTTGGCCGTGGTGCGCCCGGCGACGGCGTCGTAATTGGCGTTGCGGATGGACCGCAGAGCCGCCTTCCGGTCCTCGCCCTCAAGGCGGTCGGTGTACAGGATGCCGTCCAGGTGGTCGTTTTCGTGCTGGAAGCAGCGTGCCAGCATGCCTTCACCATCAACGGTAACCGGGTTGCCGTGCATGTCCACGCCGGTGACGCGGGTGGCACGGAAGCGGCGGACCGGGAAGCCGAGTCCCGGGATGGACAGGCAGCCTTCCACGTGGTCCGGCTGGTAGTCGTCGCTGTTCTCCAGAACGGGATTGATGATGTGGCCTTCAACGCCGTCGATCCGGTAGGTGAAGATGCGCTTGCTGACGCCGATCTGGGGAGCGGCGAGGCCGGCTCCGTCCACGTCCTCCATGGTCTCGGTCATGTCGGCGACCAGTTTGGCAAGCTCGGGTCCGAATTCCGTCACGGGATCGGCAACTGTGCGCAGCACAGGATCGCCGATGATGCGGATATTCAGAATAGCCATGCGCTGGGTGTCCTCACGGTTGGCGGGAAAGTGAACCTATCCAGTTTAGGTGCAGTGTCTCCACGTGCACCGTCGCCTTAGGCGGTGCGGGCCAGGGGCGGGGGTGCGATGGGCAGCAGCGCAGTGCCCGCGCTGATGGTGTCGGCGGACAGTTCCCAGACACGGCGGAGGGCGCAGAACTTCCACCAGTGGTGCTTAAGGACCTCCGGGTTGGCGCGGACGGGCCGGACCTCTGTCTCCCCGATGGCCACGGCCAGCAGGACCGGGTCCTCACCGTACCTCCAGGGCTCCCAGGTTCCCGCCTCCGGATCCACGAGGCTCTCTTCCGCCTTCATGCCGGCCACGAGCTGCATCACCACTTTGTCATCCAGGGGCTTGACCTGTCCGTCCCGCGTGGTGCCCTTGGTCTTGTAGTCGATCAGGCAAATGCGTCCGTTGATCCTTGCCACGAGGTCAAGGGTTCCGGCGTACCCCACCGAGTTGTTCCAGACCGTGATTTCCGGGGCGATGGGCTCCACGCGGAAGAGTTCCCACCACTCGTCGAAGCGCACGGCGAAGGCCTCCTCACCGTTGGCGGCCAGTGCGTCGCGGGCTTCCTTCACGGCATGCGGGCGTCCCAGCGCACGCAGGGCCACCTGCTCGCAGTAGTTGTGGACCCGGTCCCCGCGCCGTGCGGCGTCGTCCCGATAGGTTTCGGCAGCCTTTGCCGCACGGTTGATGGCCTGCTTAATCTTGGCGGGGCTCCCCAGGCAGTCGGAGAGCAGCGGGTCATTGGCCAGGCTGCTGGCCCCCATGTAGCCGAACCAGCCATCGAGGCCATGCGGCTGCTGGCTGATCACCGTGGTGATGGAGGGTACTGAAAACTGCTCGGACGTTGACCGTGCGTACATCCGGCCGTATTCGGTGGCGTGGGCGAGAAGCGGATCAGTCATACAAAGGACTCTTTCACAGGGGGCCGACAAAATCTCCGGCGGCAGGAGCCGCACGCAAAAAAGGTCCGTTTCCGCTGCTGATGAGCGGAAACGGACCTCTGCGGTGGGCGATACTGGGTTCGAACCAGTGACCTCTTCGGTGTGAACGAAGCGCGCTACCACTGCGCCAATCGCCCCGATGCATTTGAATGCTAGCCCACCTCTGCCCCAATTCAAAAATCGGCGGCACCGCGCTGGAAAGCGGGGCCGGCCGCCGGATTCGCCCCCCGCCCGCATGGAGGAAAGTAGGGCAGCCGACGGCACCACGCGTGGGCCGCCGCCTTCCGTACGAGCTCAAATTACATGGCTGTAACTCGAAAAATCCGCGCCGTTACGCGGCAGTACGGGTCATGTGGGCCTGGCACGTCGACGCGATTTGGAGTTTCCCAGAACCTCCTATATTGTTTTTACTCGTTGGAACGCGAGGAAATGCCGGAAACGGCAAGGAATCAAGCCTCCAAAATGCGGACGTAGCTCAGCTGGTAGAGCACCACCTTGCCAAGGTGGATGTCGCGAGTTCGAATCTCGTCGTCCGCTCGCAGGACACTGTCACAGCTAACGTTCTTCGGAATTGACGCTAACACGGTGGGTTGGCCGAGAGGCGAGGCAGCGGCCTGCAAAGCCGTATACACGGGTTCGAATCCCGTACCCACCTCGGTGAAAACCATGGTTTCCGGATTTCCGGATGCAATGGGCGATTGGCGCAGCGGTAGCGCGCTTCCCTGACACGGAAGAGGTCACTGGTTCGATCCCAGTATCGCCCACTCGGCAAGGCAACTTGCCGGCAGTGCCACCGGATACCCGGAACAAACTGCACACATGCGGACGTAGCTCAGCTGGTAGAGCACCACCTTGCCAAGGTGGATGTCGCGAGTTCGAATCTCGTCGTCCGCTCTCTTTTATCCCATATGCCGGTCTTCCGGTTCCGGGCGATTGGCGCAGCGGTAGCGCGCTTCCCTGACACGGAAGAGGTCACTGGTTCGATCCCAGTATCGCCCACACATACACAGCAGCTCTCCGGAGCTGCTTTTTTCGTTTCCGCCGCATCCGCTGCAGGCGAACGTGATTCCCTTGGCACACCTCCTGCCCGCGGATAGTATCGAATGCGCGAGGAGCGACCTGGCTCCGCGACAGAAGGGAGGTGCCCGTGGGTTTGATTGACGATCTAAAGGGCAAGGCTCAGGGTCTCATCCGCGGCAACGAGCAGGCCATCAAGGACGGCATCAACAAGGCCGGCGATTTCGTCGACACCAGGACCGGCGGCAAGTACGCAGGCCACGTCGACAAGATCCAGGATGGCGCTTCCAAGCTCATTGACAAGAACGGCACCCCGGGGCAGGCACCTGCCGCCGAGCAGGTTCCCCCGGCAGCTCCTGGAAACCCGGTTCCGCCGGTTGACAGGGCTCCGTAAAAGGATTTGGCCAGGGCTTTGCCCGGCACGTCAAGGAGGTGCGGGTCCCGCCGGGAGGCGGCGCCCGCACCTTTGGCGTTTAAGGGCGGCTTTCGCAGCCTCAATTGCCGGTTAGTAAACCTGCGCCGGTAACCTGCCGGTATGCCCAAGTCCCCCGCACCCGCAACTGCAGCCACGCCCGGACTGGCCCGGACCAATTCCCGGCCGGTCGTCGCCGGGATCGTCACAGCATTGGTGGGCTTCACGTCATCTTTCGCCGTGGTCCTTGCCGGCCTTAAGGCAGTGGGTGCTGACCCGGCCCAGGCCGCGTCCGGCCTGCTGGCCCTGACGCTCACCGTCGGCCTCGGCGTCCTGCTGCTCGCGTGGCGTTCCCGGGTCCCGGTGACCCTGGCCTGGTCGACACCGGGCGCAGCACTGCTTGCGGCGTCGAGAGTGCCCGACGGCGGGTGGCCGGCCGCCGTCGGAGCCTTCCTTGGTGCAGGGCTGCTGCTGGCCCTGGCCGGCATGGTGCCGGCGCTGGGCAGGCTGATGGCGCGCATCCCGTCCTCCCTGGCGCAGGCCATGCTGGCGGGCGTCCTGCTCCAGCTTTGTTTGGCACCCTTCAAGGCCCTCGGTTCGGTCCCGGTGTTTGTAGTGCCAGTGATCCTTTGCTGGTTGCTGATGATGAAGTTCGCTCCGCGGTGGGCGGTGCCGGCAGCCCTGCTCGTGGCCCTGGGTGTGATCGGAATTACCCTGGCGTCGGCGGGAGCACCTGCACCGGGTGCCCTCGTCCCTGCGCTGGCCTGGACCACACCCGCGTTCACCCTGCATGCCATGGCAGGCCTTGCAGTCCCGTTGTTCGTGGTGACAATGGCGTCGCAGAACATTCCCGGGGTGGCCGTCCTGAGGTCCTTCGGCTATGAGACGCCGTGGCGGCCGGCAATGCTCGTCACGGGAGCGGGAACTGTGGCGGGTGCGCCCTTCGGTGGGCACGCCATTAATCTCGCAGCGCTCAGTGCTGCCCTGGCCGCCGGCGAGGAAGCCGGCGGGGACCGAAACAGGAGGTGGGTCGCGGGCTTCACGTCTGGCCTGGCCTACTTGGTGCTGGCTGCTTTCTCGGCCACCCTGGTGTCGGTGGTCAGCAGGGCGCCGGCCGGGATGCTTGAAGCCGTTGCCGGGCTGGCCCTGCTGGGCACCCTCGCTTCGGCGGTCTCGACAGCCCTGGCGGACCCGGGCGACCGGATCGCCCCGGCCGTCACGTTCCTGATGGCCGCGTCAGGCCTGGCGTTCGCCGGGATCGGCTCCGCTTTTTGGGCGCTCCTGGCCGGGCTGGTGGTCCGCCTGGTGCTGCGGCCCGGCACCCGGTCCGGGAAGAAGTCCGCCTAGGAGGGCTCGTGGTTCTGGCCTTCACGGGCCAGCGCGGTCAGGCGGGAGACGGCGCGGAAGTACTTCTTCATGTACCCGCCGGCCATCATCTCTTCGGTGAACAGCTTGTCGAAGGGGACGCCGCTGGCCAGGATGGGCACGTCCTTGTCGTAGAGCCGGTCCGCCAGGACCACGAACCGCAGCGCTACAGCCTGTTCCGTGATGGTCTCCACGTTGCGCCACACCACGCCGTCTATGCCGTGGATCAGCTGGCGGTAGCGGCTGGGATGCACCCCGGCCAGGTGGTGGATGAGGGTGGAGAACTCATCCTGTGCCACCGTCTTCCCGTCGAACTCCGCCTTCATGTGCGCGTTGAGCTCGCTGTTCCTCAACGGTGCCGGGGCGGCCGGGAGGCCACGGTGCCTGAAGTCCTCGCCGTCGATGCGGATAACGTCGAACTGGTCCGCCAGGACCTGGATTTCGCGCTGGAAGTCCACAGCGGCGAACCGGCCATCGCCCAGGGAGCCAGGCAACGTGTTGGAGGTGGCGGCGAGTTTCACCCCGGCGTCAGCCAGCTCACGCATGAGCCGGGACATCAGGACGGTGTCGCCGGGATCGTCCAGCTCGAATTCGTCGATGCACACCAGCTGGTAGCTGCTCAGGGCATCGACGGTTTTGCGGAACGAGAGGGCACCCACCAGGTTGGTGTACTCCACGAAGGTTCCGAAGGCCTTGGGGCCCGGGGACGCGTGCCACAGGGACGCGAGCAGGTGGGTCTTGCCCACGCCGAAGCCGCCGTCCAGGTAGATTCCCGCCCTGGACTCGTCCTTCTTGCCAAACAGCTTCTTGAAAAGCCCGCCTCCGTTACCCGACCCCACGCCGTCGGCAAATCCCTCCAGGGCACGGACGGCGGCAGCCTGGCTGGGCTGCTTGGGGTCCGGGCGGTAGCTCGAAAAGGAAACCTCCCCGAACCGGGGCGACGGGTAGAAGCCCTTAAGGAGTTCATCCACCGAAACTGCCGGAGTGCGGGCGGCAAGCTGTTCGATCTGTACCAAGGTGGTCCGTTCTGCTGGTGGTTGGTCCCCAGAAAGGATACCGGCAACGCGGGCCGTCCCCGGTTTGAACGCCGCCCTGCCGTCCCAGGGGTGATGAAGGCAACATTTCGTCCTATTAACGGAATACGGACAAGCCCACGGGCGCTGGCTAGGGTGGGAACAGGTTCCAATGCATGTTCCACGGTTTCCCGTGCTCTTACTGAAAGGCCAAGCCATGCCCTACCCGGTTGAACAGAATGAGAAGTTCGCAGCCTACGCCCACCCGGAGCGGCTGGTCTCCACTGGATGGCTTGCTGCCGCCGTTGAAAGCGGCGCCGTGGCCCGCGGCGAACTCATCGTGGTGGAATCCGACGAGGACGTGCTCCTTTACGAAACCGGTCACATCCCGGGCGCTGTCAAGATCGACTGGCACACGGACCTGAATGACGAGGTCTCCCGCGACTACGTTGACGGTGCCGCCTTCGCTGAACTGGCCGCGTCGAAGGGCATTTCCCGCGACAGCACCGTGGTCATCTACGGCGACAAGTCCAACTGGTGGGCCGCCTACGCCCTCTGGGTCTTCGAGCTCTTCGGCCACCAGGACGTCCGGCTGCTGGACGGCGGGCGGGACAAGTGGGTTGCCGAAGGCCGCGAACTGACAAAGGACCGGCCTGCTCCCGCTCCCGGAAACTACCCGGTGGTTGAGCGTGACGACGCTCCGATCCGCGCCTTCAAGGATGATGTCCTGGCACACCTGGGCACCGGCCCGCTGATCGATGTCCGCTCCCCCGAGGAATACACCGGACAGCGGACCCACATGCCGGCCTACCCGGAGGAGGGCGCCCTTCGCGGCGGCCACATCCCCACGGCAGCCTCCATCCCGTGGGCCCGTGCCGCTGCCGCCGACGGCACCTTCCGCAGCAGGGAAGAGCTGGAGTCCATCTACCTGGGCGAGGCCGGCCTGTCCGAGGGCGACGACGTCGTGGCGTACTGCCGGATCGGCGAACGGTCCAGCCACACCTGGTTCGCCCTGAAGTACCTCCTGGGGTTTGAGTCCGTCCGCAACTACGACGGATCGTGGACCGAGTGGGGCAACGCGGTGCGGGTGCCGATCGTCAAGGGTGCGGAGCGCGGTTCCGTTCCCGTCCCCGTCGGAGCCTGACCAGGCTCCCCCGCGTAGACTTGGAACGATGACTACTCAAGCTTTGCCTTCCGCCCTGGCGGCAATCGTGGACGATTTCCAGGCCCTGTCCGAACCCGAGAGGCTGCAGCTGCTGCTGGAGTTCTCGGAGGGACTGCCCGAACTCCCGGACCGGCTCAAAGACCACCCCGAGCTCCTGGAGCAGGTGGTGGAGTGCCAGTCGCCGCTGTTCCTGACCATCGAGACGGAAAACGACGACGACGGCGCGGTCCGCCTGTTCTTCAAGGCACCGCCCGAAGCACCCACCACGCGCGGTTTTGCCGGGGTGCTGCACGAGGGCCTGGACGGCCTGACCGCCGAAGAGATCCTGTCCGTGCCGGACGACATGCCGGAACTGCTGGGGCTGACGCGCGCCATTACGCCCCTGCGCATGCGTGGCATGACGGCCATGCTGGGCAGGATCAAACGCAAGGTTGCCGCAGCATCGCGCAGCCAGGCGTGACCCCGCCTCCATGGCGCGCAGGAACAACTCACAGGGAACCCCGGCCACAGCGGCACTGACCGCGGCCGGGGTTCCCTTTGTGCTGCATCCGTACACCCATGACCCCGCGGCAGCGAGCTACGGCACGGAGGCGGCCGAGGCCCTGGGGATCGATCCGTCCCGCGTTTTCAAGACCCTGATGGTGGACGTGGAGGGCAGGCTCGCGGTGGGCATCGTCCCGGTCAGCGGCACCCTTGACCTGAAGGCCATGGCTGCGGCGCTGGGAGCCAAGAAGGCCGCGATGGCCGACCCCGCGGCGGCCCAGCGGCGCACCGGATACGTACTGGGCGGCATTTCCCCCCTCGGGCAAAGGCAGCCCTCCCCCACGGTGCTGGACTCCAGCGCCCTGGCACTGGATACCGTGTTGGTTTCAGGCGGCAGGCGGGGCCTGGATGTTGAGTTGGCCCCGGCCGACCTGGCCAGGCTGACGGACGCCGTCACCGCGCCCATCAGCTCCCTGGCCGCCGGGAATCCCCGGCCTTGACCGCCCGGTCCTGGTGCTGGCGCGGTCTGCTACTTGATGGTGTACCGCTGCATCATGTCGTTGTCCTCGTGCTCCAGGATGTGGCAGTGCCACACGTAGTCGCCCTTGAAGGATGAGCCAATGGCCAGGGGCTTTCCGCCTGCCGCCCCTGCACCGAACGGAACCCGGATCCTGGTGACTTCGCCCGGCAGCGCCACCACGGTGTCCTTCCAGCCCTGCTCGTTGGCGGCCGCGTCCCTGGGCCGGCCGATGAGGAAGCGCTCCACGTCCACCGCTTCTCCTTGCCCCGGTGTGACCAGGCCGGTTGCCGGATCAATATAGCCGGTCTGCTCCAGGTAGGCGTCGGCTTGGAACTTTTGCCGGTTGAGCACCTGGAACTGGGTGAAGTGCAGGTGGATCGGGTGGGCGTCCTCGGTGGTGTTGACGAGCTGCCACTCTTCCATGGTGTCGCTCTCCACTTCGGTGGTGTCCGGGCTGTCGAACATCCTGTTGTTGAGCAGGGCCATGACGGGAACGTCGTCCGCGTTGGCTACTTCCACGAGCGCCATCCGACGGGTTTTGGCCGGCGTTGCCTCCCGCAGGCTGGTGACTTCCTTATCCTCCCGCAGCCGGGCTGGCAGGGGCACGGTATAGCCGGTCCGGGAGGTGACGGTGAACTGCATGATGTATGGGAGTGGCACCGCGCCACCCGCCACTGATTCCGGCCCGTCCGGATAGGGCACCCGGGCGCTGTTGCGCAGGACCACCCGCGAACCGGCCCGGAGCCCGGCAAAGTCCACCACGAGGTCCGCCCGTTCTCCCGGGCCAATTACCAGCCGGTCCAGCAGGACGGGCGCGTTGAGTAGCCCGCCGTCGGACCCGATCTGGTGGAAGGCCAGCGCCGGGCCGCCGGCATCAAACGTGAAGTCGTAGAACCTGGCGTTGGAGCCGTTGACGACGCGGAAGCGGTACTGGCCGCGGGCGACGTCGAGGTTCGGCCGGGCTTTGCCGTTGACGGTTGCCACGTCTCCGAAGAACTCGGGCGCCCAGGGGCGGGGCGCCCCGTCCGGGCCTTTCAGGTCGGGGTTGGGCGGGTAGGCGAGCGTACCGTCGGGGTTGAACATCTTGTCCTGGATGATCAGCGGCACCTCGTACGGCGGTGGCGGAAGGTGCGTACCGTCCCCGGTGTCGATCCCGTCCCTGAGCAGGTAGCTTCCAGCGAGCCCCGCGTAGATGTTCAAGCGGGTCATTCCCAGCGCGTGGTCGTGGTACCACAGCCCCGCAGCATCCTGGTTGTTGCCATAGTGGTATGTGTAGGAGTGGCCGGGAACGAAAGCCTGGTCCGGACCGCCGTCGGACTGCGGGCTGACGTTGCCGCCGTGAAGGTGTACTGACATCCGCGGCCGCTTCGCATCGTCGCTGCCGCGGGGGACCAGTTCGCTGTCGATGGCGGAAGCGAGGGGATGGTATTCGGCGGCGTTGTGGACCTTCAGCTCGAAGGGAACTCCTTTCCTGGCGATGATGACGGGCCCCAGGCAGGTCCTCGATGAGCCGGCCTCCTGGTAGGCCAGGGTGTTCGCCGGGCCCATCTTTTCCTGGAACTGGTGGCAGGCGTTACGGACCCACAGCGCCGCACGGCCCCCGCCCCGCATGTCCAGGACGCCCAACTCGGCCAGGGTGGGCAGTTGCTCGGTGAACATGGCCTGTTGGCCGGCCGCAGGGCCGCGCGCCGCGGCTGCAGATATGCCGGGCGGGGCCAGGAGTCCCGCCCCGGCCACAGCACCAGCCTGTAACAGTTGTCGTCTTGTCATGCGCATTTCGGGGCCCCATTTCTTCGCAGGTTTCCCCCCTTGAGCAGCAGGATAGACTCCCCGCACTGGCCGGTCACAGGGTCACGGGTCCCCCGCCGAAAGGTGCGGGCCCTACCCGGTATTTCCTCCGGTGCGGCCCGGAGTGCGGCCGGTGAAGTGGTCCATGGTCCGGTTGACTCCCAGCACGTCCATGAGCCGGTCAAGGGCGCCGACCGGCAGCACCCGCAGGACCGGCAGCAGGTTCACCAGGGGCGGCAGGACCAGCTTCCGGTGCCCGGCTTCGATTGCGTCCAGGATCTTGGTTGCCACGTCTTCTTCCTCAAGGATCGGAAGCAGGAGGGGCCAGCGGGTCCGGACGCCGTCGAACATCCCCGTGTTGATATAGAAGGGGCACACCACCAGCGTGTTGACGTCCGCGTGGTCCGCCCGGAGTTCCGCGCGGAGTGATTCGTTGAAGCCGACGGCGGCGAACTTGCTGGCGGAGTAGTCGGTCTGCCGGGCGACTCCCACCAGGCCCGCGGCACTGGCGACAGTGGCCACGGTGCCGCGCCGGCGCTCCGCCATCCCGCCCAGGAACGCGCGGGTAACCCAGTAGAGGGCCAGGACGTTGACGTTCATGGTCCGTTCGATGGCGTCATCCGTGGCATCGAGGAGCCGCTGGCCGCTGACGACCCCCGCATTGTTGACCAGGACATCCACCGCGCCCGCCTCCAGCGCGGCAGCCTTGACCGCGTCCCGGTCAGTGACATCCACGCACTGGGCGTCGGCCTTGCCGCCGGCCGCCCGGATCTCGTCGCGGACCGCCGCACCGGCTGCCGCATCCAGGTCCCAGATCACCACCCGGCTTCCGCGCCGGGCGGCGGCGAGCGCCATGCGGCGGCCCAGGCCGCTTCCGCCTCCAGTGACCAGCAGGGTTGCGCCGGCAAGTCGGGTTCCTTTGGCCATCCCAGTTCTCCTCGGGTTGGGTACTGACGTCGTCAATGGTTTCGGGGGAAGCGGCCCATCAGCGTGATGGCGCCTTTCATGATCCGCGCGTAGGCGTAGTTGGACATTCCAGGGGCGGGGGCGACCGGGAGCAGCCGTTGCACGGAGATGGTCTGCGGCTCCGTGTATTTGAGGATGCCCTCCCGGCCGTGGCGGCGGCCGGCCCCGGAGTCCTTCATGCCCCCGATCGGCGCGTCATGGGAGGCCCAGGTGGCCGCGTAGCCTTCGTTGACGTTGACGGTCCCGGTCAGCAGCCTCCGGGCCACCGCTTCCCCGTGGCCGGCGGACCAGACACTGGCGTTGAGGCCGAAATCCGAATCGTTGGCCCGGGCGACTGCGGCGTCGTCGTCTTCGACCCGGTAGACGGCGACCACCGGCCCGAATGTCTCTTCCCTGGCAAGGAGCATGTCGTCCGTAATCCCCGTCAGGACAGTCGGCTCATAGAACAACGGGCCCAGGTCCGGCCGGCGCCGTCCGCCCGTGAGCAGCTGCGCGCCTTTGGCGAGCGCGTCCTGGACGTGGCGGTCCACCCGGTCCACCTGTGCCACGCTGATAAGGGACCCCATGCCAATCTCCCAGTCCGGACCGGCACCCAGGCGTATTCCTTCCACCTTGGCGGTGAACGCCGCAAGGAACCTGTCATGGACGTCAGCGTGGACGTAGATCCGCTCGATGCTGACGCACAGCTGGCCGGAGTTGGAGAAGCAGGCGTGCACAGCGCCGGCGGCCGCCTTGCCTATGTCGGCGTCAGCCAGCACCAGCATGGGGTTCTTGCCGCCCAGTTCAGCGGAGAAGCCGATCAGCCGCTCACCGCACTGCCGGGCGACGGTCTTGCCGGTCTTGGAGGACCCGGTGAACATCAGGAAGTCCACCCGCCCAATCAGGGCCGGCCCGATGGCAGTGCCCGGACCGGTGACGACCTGGAACAGGTCCGCTGGAAGGCCGGCTTCCCGGAGGAGCCTGAGCATCAGCAGGGCCGTGAAAGGCGTCTGTGAATCCGGCTTCAGGACGATCCCGTTGCCCGCCAGCAGGGCCGGGATGGCGTCCGAGACCGCAAGGGTCAGTGGGTAGTTCCACGGGCTGATGACCCCCACCACGCCTTTGGGTATGCGGTATTCGGTGGTGCGGGTCAAGACCGGCGCCGCCCCCTTCCGCCGGCGTGGACGAAGATACCGCTCAGCGTTCCGCTCGTAGTAGCCGGCGGTCAGCACAACGTCCGCGAACTCCTCGAACGCGCTCAACCTGGATTTGCCGCTCTCCGCCTGGACCACGTCAAGAATGTCCTGCTCCCGGTCCAGCAGGAGCGCCACGAACCGCGCAACCACGGCCCGGCGCGCGGCCAGGGGCTGGCCTGCCCAAAGCTCCTGCGCCATCCGTGCAGTGTGGACGGCCGCACGGACGTCGTCCTCCGTGCTGACGGGTACTTCGCCCAGCAGGGTGCCGTCGAAGGGTGCGTGTGAGGCCTGGACGGGCCGGTCCGGGGGTGACGCCACCAGGGCCGCGAGGGTTGCGGCCAGCTCCCTGCCGCGGTCGGTTACGGCTCCTGCCGCGCGTTGTTTCGGCATTTCACGCTCCCGCCGGCGTCGGCGGGACAGGCGTTTCCGGAGGAAGTCCCGCGGCCGGACCAGGCCCGGATCCGGGGTTGAGGCGGGGTGCGAGCTGCCGCCGGAGCCAGGCCTTCACCAGCCGTTCCCAGCGCTCGGGGTCCACGTTCCATTCCTTGGTATGCCGTGCGTGGTTGAAGGTCTCGAACGTCACCATGTCCGGGTTCCGTTCGGCGAGCAGGGCTGACGGTCCATACGGTACGTACTCGTCGTCCACGCTGTGGATGACCAGCGTGGGCGTCCGCAGCTCGACGGCCCGCGATACCCAGTCCATCACTTTCAGGTCCACGGGCGCCGACAGTCCCGTTAGCCGGCGTCCCAACGGGTGGCCCAGCATCAGCTGGCCGTACCTTCCCACCAGCGACGGGATCCGGTTCAGCTGGGCGTGGTGCGCCAGCACCGTTACCCAGTCGATGACCGGTGCGTCCAGCACCATCGCCCGGATCAGGTGCCGGTGGCGCGAGAGGTCCGCGGCCTGCAGGCAAATCGCTCCTCCCATGGACCAGCCGAACAGGACAACTTCCTCGGCACCGTTTGCCAGCGCGTACCCGATGGCAGCTTCGATGTCCTGCCACTCCGTTGAACCCAGGCCGTACCGCCCGTCATCGGCTGACGGCGCCAGTCCGTCATTGCGGTAGGACACCAGCAGGCTGGTCAGGCCCAGTTCCAGCGCCGGCCCCACCGCCCGCAGCGCTTCCTGCCGGGTGGCCCCACGGCCGTGCACCATGATGGCCCAGGTCCGTGCCGGACCCTTTGCCCGGACCAGCCAGGCAGGAGCCTCGCCGCGCTCAACGGGAATCAGCACGTCCTCGGCAGGAATTCCGACGGCGGCGGGGTCCGGGTAGGTGGCGCCGCTCCACCATCCCCAGCGGGCCGTGGACAGATCCCCGCTGTACACGGCTTCGACCTCCCGCAGCACCGTCCGCTCGGCAGGCGAGTAGGAAACAATGCGGCCGATCCGTGCGTGCCCTTTCCCGCCGTCGAAAAAGAAACCGTAGACCCCGTCCACAGTGGTGTCATCGTTGGCGGCCAGGATCACCTGCTGCTGCTGGCCGTCGCGGATCACCGCCAGGACTTCCTTGTCGGCCACGCGCTGCCGTGCCGGAGTAATGACCCGGCGTGCAAAGTACACGGCGAGCGCCGAGGAGCCCGCTCCCAGCAGGCTCGCCACCGAGCCACCTGCGATGGCGCCGCCAATGGCCCACTTGGCCCCCGGCGACACCCCGCCTGGTTCCCTGGTGGGTGCCGTCACTGCAGGGCGCGCTCGCCGGAAAGGTGCCATGGCACTATTCTTACCGGCCCTGCCGCAGATACCTGCATTCCGGAACGGGACCGGCACGCCGCGGCACGGCACGGCCGGCCAAGGACTGACCCGGGTGCTGTGCAAGGGCCGGTGCTGTGCGAGGGCCGGTGCTGTGCAAGGGCGGGTGCAGTGCGGGGGCCAGCGGGCAGGACTAGGCTAAGGCCATGAGTGATCCCATCGTCATCCTGACTGAAGAACCGCTTGGCGCGGACGACCGCGTTAACATCGAACGGCTCGTGGACGGCGCGGACAGCCGTCTCCTGGTCCTGGTGCCGGCGAACACGGAGCGGCACCTGCTGGTGGACTTCCTTGAAAACCTGTCCATGCTGGATGTTGCCAAGGCTTTCCGCGAGCTCGCCGCACGCAACCCTGACGCCGCCGCCGAACGGGCGCACGCCGACGAAACCCTGGCAGCCTCGCTCGCGGCGCTCGAGGGACTGGGCTCCGGTGTGGCCGGCCAGGTGGTGGACGGCAAGGCTGTGGACGGCCTGGTAGCCAAGGTCCGGGAAACCGGCGCTTCCCAGGCCGTGGTGATCACCCGGCCGCATGCCGTGGCCGATACCTTCCACACCGACTGGGCCAACAAGGCACAGGACCAACTCGGCGTCCCCGTGCTCCACCTGTATGCGGGCTCGGGATTTATCGGCGACTCCTGAGCGTTGGGAAAGCTATGAGCATCTTTGGAAACAGCATCTTCGGCAACAAGGCACCAGGCGTTGATGGCGGAACGCAGCACGGCAGCACCCAGGAGGCCACGCCCAGTGAGGCGCCGGTCCAAAAAAGTGATGCCCAGTGGCGCCAGGAACTGACTCCGGAGGAGTACCAGGTCCTGCGGCACGCGGGCACGGAACGGCCTTACACGGGCGAATACTGGGACACCCACACGGAGGGCGTGTACCAGTGCCGGGCGTGCGGCGCCGAACTCTTCACCAGCAATGAGAAGTTCGATTCCCACTGCGGCTGGCCTTCCTTCTGGGCTCCCCTGGCAGAGGGCAACGTCCGGTACATCCATGACCGCACCCTGGGAATGGACCGCGTTGAGGTGCGGTGCGCCGCCTGCGACTCGCACCTTGGCCACGTGTTCGAGGGCGAGGGCTACGGCACCCCCACGGACCAGCGCTACTGCATCAACTCGGTGTCCCTCCGGCTCGTGGAAAAGGACGACGCGAAAGACGCGGCGCAAAGCTGAAAGGACCAGGTTCGGGCCTGCACTGATCCCACAGCGGAAGGCAGGCCTCGTTCCAGTCACCAGGCCCTAAGGCTAAGTTCTCCTTACCCAATAGCCCTTTGGGCATAAGTCCTGCTGGTTGCTTGTTACGCTCACCAGAGAAGCAAGCAACCAGAAAGGCAGCCGACGATGACAGAGACCCTGACCACCGCCGTTACCGGGATTTCCGCGCAGGACCAGGACTGGCTCCGGCTCAAGGGCGCAGCTACCGCCCTTCAGGCCCTCCAGGTCCAGGACGGATCCGTTCCCGAGTCCGCGGACCACGCGGCAGCCGCCCGGTACGTGGAAACCATCGTGGACGCCATCACGGCCCTGTCCCCTGCCTTTCCCCATGATGCCGCTTACCTGGAGGCCGCGTGCGCTGACTTCCGGACCTGGACCGCCGGCGGCTTCGCCGCCCCGGACTTCCTGTCTTCGCTGCTGGCGTTCCAGCCCCAGGCGCAGCGCCACGACGGCCTGCAGCACCTGGTGGTGTTCCCCATGTACACCCAGAACGGCAGCAGCAACCGGCTGGTGGAGGCAGTGCTGGTGGAGGTCATCTGGCCCGAGTTCATCGCGGGACTGGAAGCCGGGGAGTACTCCAACAAGCTGTTTGTCCCCATCCGCTTCGTCGATTTCACGCCGGGCTATGACACCAACTCCGCCGTCCTCTTCCCTGAGACGGTAGCGGTCAGCCAGACCCCCACCTTCACGTGGGGGGCCATCTTCGCCGACCGCGAAGCCGCCCGGTTCCGCCGCGTGCTCAAGGCGGCCGCGGAGATCACCTCCCTGGAGCTCCCGGAGGGCGCAGCCGAGCTGCTCGTTGACCAGGACCTCACCGAGGCAACCTTCGTCATGTGGGACCTGATCCACGACCGGACGCACATGCGCGGCGACCTGCCCTTCGATCCCTTCATGATCAAGCAGCGGATGCCCTACTTCCTGTACTCCCTGGAGGAACTGCGCTGCGACCTCACCGCGTTCCGTGAATCGGTCCGCATCGAAAAGGACGACGACGCCGACCCCGACGCCCGGCGGCACGCGAAGCTGGTGCAGTACGCCATCATCTTCGACCGCATCTTCCGCTTCGCCATCACTGGCAGCCGGGTCCGCAACTACGACGGACTGGGTGGCCAGCTCCTGTTCGCCTGGCTGCACCAGCAGCACGTACTGCACTGGACGGACACCCGGCTTACCATCGACTGGGATGAGGTGGCGGACGCCGTGATCTCCCTGGGAGCCAGCATCGACGACCTTTACTGGCGCTCCATCGACCGGCCCAAGACCGCCCACTGGCTGGCGGCCTACCAGCTGGTCTCGGCCACCGTCACGCCCAACCCGGCCTCCGTGTGGGCCAAGGGCCCGGACGCGCTGCCACTCGCGGGAACACCCCGCGGCCTCACAGACCAGGTCCTGGACGACGAATTCCCGCTGTCCATGTTTTACGAGGCATTGGAGAAGAAGATACGCCCCGTCATTGAATCAACCGCCGGCATCACCGGCCGCTCCGCCCTGTGACCGGCTCCGGCGCTGCCCGCGTCCTGGTCACTGGCGGCAGCGGCGCGTCCGGCGTCGCCGTTGCGCGTGCACTGGCGGCGGCAGGGCACCGCGTGGCTGTTGTGGGATCGGACCAGGCCAGGATCAGGGCAGCGGCGGAAAACGCCGGCGACGGCGTTACCCCTTTCACGTGCGACCTCGCTGATTTCGACGGCGTCCGGCAGCTCCGGGAGCAGCTCTGCGCGACCTTCGGGCCGGTTGACGCGGTGATCCACCTGGTGGGTGGCTGGCGCGGGGCCAAGGGCATCGCCGACCAGTCCGACGAGGACTGGGACTTCCTGGAGCGCGGCGCCGTCACAACGCTCCGCAACGTCTCACGGGTCTTTTTCGAGGACATCGCCGCATCGCGTTCGGGCAGGTTTGCCATGGTGTCCTCCACGGCCCTGGACAAACCAACCGCAGCGGTGGCCAGCTACGTTGCGGCGAAGGCAGCGGCGGAAGCCTGGACCATGGCAATGGCGGACGGCTTCCGCCGGGCCGCCGGGGAGCGCGGAAGCCAGGCTGCTGCGAGCATCCTGGTGGTCAAGGCGCTGGTGGACGATGAACTCCGCCGCGCCCATCCCGAGCGGAAATTCCCGGGGGCCACGGACGTGGCAGACCTGGCTGCCGCCGTCGTACGGCTGTTCAACACGCCGTCCGCCGAACTCAACGGTGCCCGGCTCCGGCTGGCGGACTGACCCCCGCGGCGACTGTACCTAGACTGAAAGCGTGAGCAACCCTATGACCACCACAGCAGAAACAAGCGCGGCGCTGCGGCTGCACGATCCCAGCGTGCGCGGCTTTGCCTCCGACAACTACTCCGGCGTCCACCCCGAGGTGCTGGCAGCCCTGGCTGCGGCCAATGAGGGGCACCAGGTGTCCTACGGCGAGGACGACTACACCGCGCGGCTGCAGGAACTGATGGTTGAACACTTCGGCGCAGGCATCGAATGCTTCCCGGTCTTCAACGGCACCGGCGCCAACGTCCTGTCCCTGCAGTCCCTGCTCCCCCGCTGGGGCGCCGTGGTATGCGCCTCCACCGCACACATCAACATGGATGAAAACGGCGCACCCGAGCGCATCGGCGGCATGAAGCTCCTGCAGGTCCCCACCCCGGACGGCAAGCTGACCCCGGAGCTGATCGACCGGGAGGCATGGGGCTGGGGCGACGAGCACCGTGCCCAGCCGCTGGCCGTTTCCATCACGCAGACCACCGAACTGGGCACGTGCTACACGCCCGAGGAAGTGCGCGCCATCGCCGACCATGTCCATGCCAAGGGAATGAAGCTGCACATGGACGGGGCACGGCTGGCCAATGCGGCCGCGCACCTGGACCTCCCCCTGCGGGCCTTCACCCGGGATGCCGGCGTGGACATCCTGTCCTTCGGCGGCACCAAGAACGGCCTGCTCTTTGGCGAGGTGGTGGTGGCCCTGAACCCTGAGGCAGCCCACGGCCTGGTGTACCTGCGCAAGATGAACATGCAGCTGGCCTCCAAGATGAGGTTCATGTCCGCCCAGTTCATCGCCCTGCTCGAAGGCGGCCTCTGGCTGCGCTCCGCGTCACATGCCAACGCCATGGCCGCCAGGCTGCGGGCCGCCGTCGACACCATTGACGGCGTCCGCCCCACCCAGAAGACCGAATCCAACGGCGTCTTCGCCGTCCTTCCACCCGGCGTGGCCGATAGGCTCCGCCGTTCCTTCCGGTTCTACGACTGGGATGAGGCGGCGGGGGAAGTCCGCTGGATGTGCTCCTTCGACACCACAGAGGACGATATTGATGCCTTTGCTGCTGCGATCCGCCATGAGCTGCGCGACTACCGGGACGGCCGGGCGGGGTGACCGGCCGCTGACGGCGAGCCTTCCTGCCATGCCCCGCCCCGCACCGTAATCTGCCAAGGTGAACGCACTTGACCAGGTTCCCCCGGATTTTCTCCACGCCTTGGGAACCCTCAGGAAAGCCCGGTGCCGCAAGGAACTGCACCTGGCCGAGATCCCTGCCCCCGCCCGGTTGGCTCCCTTCGCCGTCGCGCTTGGCGCTGAGGTCATGGCCCCCGGCGCAAGCAGCCTGTCCACGCCCGTTCACGGACCGGCGGCACTGGCGTTCGCCGCCGCGTCCGGTTCCGCCGCCGCAGGAGCTGCGGACGAGGATGAGACGGAACTCGCCACCGGACGCTTCATCCTGCTGCATGATCCGGACGGCTCGGCGGTGTGGGACGGCGAGTTCCGCATCGTCACCTACATCAGGGCCGAGCTGGAACCGGAAATGGGCAACGACCAGATGCTGGGAACTGTGGCATGGACGTGGCTGGTGGAAGCGCTGGAGAACCACAAGGCGGCTTACCGGGCAGCCGGCGGCACGGCCACCCGTGTCCTGTCCGAAAGCTTTGGCACCCTGGCTGGGCGCCCGGGTTCCATCGACATCGAACTCCGGGCCTCCTGGACACCCGATTCGTCCGACGTCCAGGCGCACCTGGAAGCCTGGTCGGACATGGTCTGCACGTTCGCGGGCCTGCCGCCCCTGCCCGACGGCGTGACCGCCCTTCCGCCCCGGCGCAGGAGCTGACCGGGCTTTGACGGACCTGCCCGGTAAACTGGGGGCATCATGACCCCAAACATTCCGGAAAACACCACAGCCGGCGTCCCGGCTGCTGATGCCGCACCCCACATCACGGTGGAGGGCTTTGACAGCCCCATCCCCGAAATCATCGATCTTGACGCACCCCGGGACGGCGTTCCCCTGGTCATCGAAACCCAGTCAGGCCTGGAGCGCTGCGCCGCCGCCATTGCCGCCGGCACCGGTCCCGCCGGCGTTGACGCCGAACGCGCCTCCGGGTTCCGTTACGGTCAGCGCGCCTTCCTGGTCCAGATCCGGCGCGAAGGCGCCGGGACCTGGCTGATCGACCCCGAACCGTTCGGGAACCTGAGCATCATCAACGACGCCCTACGCGGCGTTGAATGGATCCTGCACGCCGCCAGCCAGGACCTGCCCTGCCTGTCCGAACTCGGGATGTGGCCGGACAAGCTCTTCGACACCGAGCTCGCCGCGCGCCTGGCCGGGCTGCCCCGCGTGGGCCTGGCAGCCGTCATCGAACAGCTCCTGGGATTCGGGCTTGCCAAGGAACACTCCGCCGCCGACTGGTCCACCCGCCCCCTGCCTGAGCCGTGGCTGCGCTATGCCGCCCTGGACGTCGAAGTCCTCACCGAACTGCGCGAGGAACTCATTGAGCTGCTCCAGGCGGACGGGAAGCTGGAGTTTGCGGAGCAGGAATTTGCCGCCATCCTCGAAGCCGGCATCGCTCCGCCCCGGGTGGACCCCTGGCGAAAAACCTCCGGCCTGCACCAGATCCGGGACCGCCGCCAACTGGCTGCCGTCCGCGAGTTGTGGCTGGAACGCGACTCACTGGCGCAAAAACGCGACGTGGCACCGGGCAGGCTCATTCCGGACTCTGCCTTGGTAGCGGCCGCGAAGGCCATGCCCGCCACCGTCCCGCAACTGCTCAGCACCAAAGGGTTCCACGGCCGCGCGGCCCAGCGCGAAGCTCCCCGCTGGCTGCGCTGCATCGCCGCAGCACGTGACCTGGAGGAACTGCCGCCCCTGCACCTGCCCACGAACGCCCCGCCACCGCCGAGGGTCTGGGCAGACCGCGACCCCGAAGCCGCCGCCAGGCTGGCCACGGCCCGGCCCCTGCTCCAGGCCAAGGCAGAGGAACTGAACCTGCCGCTGGAGAACCTGTTGACGCCCGACTACCTGCGGCGCGTGGCGTGGCGGCCTCCCGCAGAGCTAACCGAGGACTCAGTTGCCGCTGAGCTGCGGGCGCTGGGGGCCCGCAGATGGCAGGTGGAACTCAGTGCACCGCTGATCGCCGGCGCGTTCCTGAACCCGCAGCCGCTGCCGCCCAAGGAAGCCAAACCCGTCGCCGCGGCCGGCGGCCAGTAACCGTCCTGGACGCAGCCCTTGCGGGCTAAGTTACTCACGAGTAACATCGGTGTGACCGACGCCAGGCTGCTGCCGCCCTCCGGCATGCACCCGGCGCGCCACATCTCGATGAGGAGTTACACGTGAGCCAGCACGGAAGCGGCGCATCTACGCGCACTGTCCGCGACGTCGTCTTTGTGGACGGCATCCGCACACCCTTCGGCAAGGCCGGCGAGAAGGGAATCTACGCCGGAACCCGGGCCGACGACCTGATCGTGAAATGCATCCGCGGCCTGCTGCGCCGCAACCCGTCGCTGCCGGCGGAGCGGATCGACGAGGTGGCCATTGCCGCGACCACCCAGACCGGCGACCAGGGCCTCACCCTGGGCAGGACCGCCGCGCTGCTGGCCGGCCTGCCGCGAACGGTCCCCGGCTTCGCCATCGACCGCATGTGTGCCGGGGCCATGACCGCTGTCACCACTACGGCAGGCGGCATCGGTTTTGGCGCCTACGACGTGGTGATCGCCGGCGGGGTGGAGCACATGGGCCACCATCCCATGGGCTCAGGCGCCGACCCCAACCCCCGCTTCATGTCCGAGCGGCTGGTGGACCCGGCAGCCCTGAACATGGGAAACACCGCCGAGAACCTGCATGACCGCTTCCCCGCCATCACCAAGGAGCGCACCGACGCCTATGCGGTGGCTTCGCAGGACAAGCTGGCTACCGCCTACCGCGAGGGCATGATCCAGCCGGACCTGGTTCCCGTCGCCGCCCGGAAGCCCGGCGAGGGCTGGACTGTCCACAGCAAGGATGAACCGCCCCGCCCGGGCACCACCCTGGACGACCTCGCCGGCCTTCGTACCCCGTTCCGTGCCCATGGCCGGGTCACGGCCGGTAACGCCGCCGGGCTGAACGACGGCGCAACCGCCGCCGTCCTGGCATCCTCCGAGGCCGCCGCCGAACTGGGCCTGCCCGTCAAGATGCGGCTGGTCAGCTACGCCTACGCAGGGGTGGAGCCGGAGGTCATGGGCATCGGTCCTGTCCCGGCCACGGAGAAGGCCCTGAGGAACGCCGGCTTGGGCATCGAGGACATTGGCCTGTTCGAAATCAACGAGGCCTTCGCCGTCCAGGTCCTGAGCTTCCTGGACCACTACGGAATTTCCGACGACGACCCCCGGGTAAACCGCTACGGCGGCGCCATTGCCGTAGGCCACCCCCTCGCGTCCTCCGGTGTCAGGCTGATGATCCAGCTGGCCCGCCAGTTCGAGGAAGACCCCTCGGTCCGCTACGGAATCACCACCATGTGCGTGGGCCTGGGCATGGGCGGCACCGTGATCTGGGAGAACCCGCACCACCCCGACTACAGTGGAACCCCCGCCGGGGAGACCGCCACCGCTACCGTTTCAGAAGGAGCCATGGCATGAGCGCCGCAGATTTCCGCAAGCTGGCTGACCTTTTCCCCAACGAAACCGTCACCCACTCCTACGTGCAGGACATCGTCCTCCCGGGCACCGCGGGGAAGCCGAGCCCCGGCATTTTTGCCTTGGTCACCCTGGACAACGACCTTGACCACACCAAGCCCACCACCCTG
The DNA here is from genome assembly GCF_059414985.1 of Arthrobacter sp. SAFR-044. NCBI lineage: Bacteria > Bacillati > Actinomycetota > Actinomycetes > Micrococcales > Micrococcaceae > Arthrobacter > Arthrobacter sp. SAFR-044. Next base: position 168,059 of record NZ_JBPFDN010000009.1, read on the forward strand.
GGCCCCAACACTTTGGTGGAACTCGGCACGGTCCTGGGAGGCCTGCGGGACCGTGCCGCACGTGGGGAAATCGTAGGCGTGGGCGTCACCGGCAAGCCGCACTACCTGGTGGCGGGTGCAGACCTCTCCGCAGTGAAGTCGCTGGAAAAGCGCGAGCACGGACTGTGGATGGCACAACTGGGCCACGACGTCTATGCAACCCTGGCAAACCTTGGCGTCCCCAGCTTCGCCTTTATCAACGGGGTGGCTCTGGGCGGCGGCCTGGAGATCGCCCTGCAGTCCACCTACCGCACCGTGTCCACCGGCGGGGGCGCCCTGGCCCTGCCGGAAGCCTTCCTGGGACTGGTCCCCGGCTGGGGCGGCGTCTACATCCTTCCCCGCCTGGTGGGGCCAGAAAACGCGGTCAAGGTCATGATCGAGAACCCGCTCAGCAACAACCGGACGCTTTCAGGAGCGCAGGCCTTCGGCATGGGCATCGCAGACGCCCTGTTCGAACCGGCGGACTTCCTGGAGCAGTCGCTGGCCTGGGCCGCGGGAGTCATCTCCGGCGACGTGGTCCCGGAGCGGCCCAACGCCGTCGACCCTTCCTCCCCCGACGCTGCCGCCCGTTGGACCGCTGCCGTGGATGCCGGCCGCAAATTCGTGGAAGGCAAGACCTCCAATGCCTCCCCGGCGCCCGCGAAAGTCCTGGACATCCTCGAAGCCAACCGCACCGTGACCGCTGCGGAGTCCGCCGCCCTGGAATGCGAAACTTTGGCTGAGCTGATGCAGACGGACGAATTCCGCTCCACCGTCTACGCCTTCCTGGACCTGGTGCAGAAGCGCGGAAAGCGCCCCGCCGGCGCTCCGGACCGCAAGCTGGCCCGGCCTGTCACCAAAGTGGGTGTGGTGGGCGCAGGCCTGATGGCCGGCCAACTGGCACTGCTCTTTGCCCGCCAGCTGAAGGTACCGGTGGTCCTGACCGACATCGACCAGGCGCGGGTGGACAAAGGCGTGGCCTACGTCCACGGCGAGGTGGACAAACTGCTGGCGAAGAAGCGCCTCAGCCAGGACGCTGCCAACCGCACCAAGGCACTGGTGACGGGATCGGTGTCAAAGGAAGCCTTCGCGGACGCCGACTTCGTGATCGAGGCCGTCTTCGAGGAACTGCACATCAAGAAGCAGGTCTTCGCCGAACTGGAGGCCATCGTGTCGCCGGAGTGCATCCTGGCCACCAACACGTCGTCCCTCTCGGTGACGGAGATGGCCGCGGACCTGCAGCACCCGGAACGGCTGGTGGGCTTCCACTTCTTCAATCCCGTGGCCGTCATGCCGCTGCTGGAGATTGTCCGTGCCCCGCGGACCGATGACGCCGTGCTGGCCACCGCCTTCGAGCTGGCCAAGGCCCTGAAGAAGACCGGGGTGCTGGTCAAGGATGCGGCCGCGTTCGTGGTCAACCGCATCCTGCTGCGGCTGATGGGCGACGTGACGGCTGCCTTCGACGAGGGCACCCCCGCGGAAGTGGCGGACACCGCGCTGCGGCCCATGGGCCTGCCCATGACGCCGTTCACGCTGCTGGCCATGGTGGGCCTGCCCGTGGCCCAGCATGTCCAGGAATCGCTGAATACTGCCTTCGGCGACCGTTTCCCGGTCTCCGCCAACCTGAAGAAGCTCATCGACAACAACGTCAAGGCACTGTGGGAGACCGCCCCGGACGGTACCCGGGCCATCCCGCAGTCCACGCTTGACCTGATGTCCTTTGGCTCCAGCCCTTCCACCCCGGAGCAGGTGCTGCACCGCGTCCAGGATGCCCTCGCAGAGGAAATCGGCCTGATGCTGGACGAAGGCGTCGTCGCCGGCCCCGAGGACATCGACCTCTGCATGATCCTGGGCGCGGGCTGGCCCATGTTCCTGGGCGGCATCACGCCGTACCTGGACCGGGTGGGCGCATCGGAGCGGGTCAACGGCAAGCGCTTCCTGCAGCCCGGCGTCGCGTCAAGCCGCTCCCAGGGGTAGGCGCGCCGGCGGTCAGGCCGGAACCAGCCGGCCGCCGTCGAGCGCCAGGACGCGGTGCGCCGCCGCGCGTGCGTAGCCCAGCTCATGGGTGACCAGCACGACGGCGGCGCCCGCCTCCGCTGCCGACCGTACGGCGGCGTCGAGCAGGGCCAGCCCGTCGCCGTCCAGCGCCACGGTGGGTTCATCCAGGGCCAGGACGGCGGGCCTGCGTGCCAGGACGGTGGCCAGGGCCAGCAGGCGTTGGGCGGAGGCCGGCAGTTCAGCTGGATGTTCTTGGGCTGCATCTGCCAGGCCAACAGCCTGCAGTGCCGCTGCGGCGTGGCCGGCCGCCTTGGCCGGACCGACCAGGCGGTCCAGCCCGAACCCGACTTCCCGCAGCACGGTCTGCTCGAACAGTTGGTCACGGGGCTGCTGGAAGAGCAGGCCCACGGACGCTGCTGTTTCTCCCACCGGGACCCCCGCGATGTTGCCGCCGTGGACCAGGACAGTCCCTGCGGTGGGACGCAGCAGGCCGTTGAAGTGCCGCAGGAGTGTTGATTTCCCTGTCCCGTTGGGGCCGGTGACAGCTACGATTTCCCCCGGATGGACTGCCAGATGGACATCCCGGAGCACCATTGCCCCGCGGCCTGGTCCCGGCTCCTGCCTGCGGCTCCTGCCGCGGCGTACCGGCTTTTCCGGGTATCCAAAGGACACCCCGCGCAGCTCCAGCGCGGCGGGGCCCGTGGACGGCTTCTCCACCCGGGGGCTGGAGGGGCGGGGCGCGGGCGTCACAGCGGCTTCCAGGGCGTCAAGGGCGTCAAGGCGCCGGATGGCCGGCGGCAGGAGACCGGAGCCGGGTCCGAGGTCAGCAGGAGGTCCGCCGGCGGTGAGCGTGCCGTCCGCGAGCACCAGCCACGTGCCGGCCTCCAGCAGCAGCGGGTCAACCGCCTGGTTGAGGATCACGACGGCGGTTCCCTGTTTGAGAAGGTCCCGGACCACAGCGGCAAGATCCCGGGCCCCTGCCGCGTCCAGGGAGGCGAGGGGCTCGTCCATGACCAGCATCGGAGGCCCGGGGATGATTGCGCAGCCGATGGCCAGCCGCCGCAGCTGGCCGCCGGAGAGCCTGGCAGGGTCCTGGTCCAGCTGGCCGTCCAATCCCAGCAGGCCGGCGGTGCGCTCCACGGCGGCTTTCATGCCGGCCCGGTCCATGCCGGTGTTTTCCAGGCCGAACGCGAGTTCCTCTGCCACGGTGGCACGGACGGTGGACAGGACGGCAGCCGGGTCCTGCGGGACGAAGCCTACATGCCGGCCCCACTGTGCGGGATCGATCCGCGGGTCCCCCGTGCCGCCGTCGAATTCAAGCCGTGTACCGGCCAGCTCAAGGAATCCCGCCAGCGTTCCGTGGCCGTTCGGTGGCAGCCAGCCGGCCAGCAGGCGGCCCAGGGTGGACTTGCCACTCCCGGATGCGCCCAGGACGGCTGTGAAGGACCCGGGTGCGAAGGAAACAGTGACACTGTGCAGGGTGGGAGCATCCGCCTCGTGGAAGGTGAAACGCCGTATGCCGGCAGCCAACACAGGCGCGGCTGCATTGCTGTCTTTTCCTGAACTGCCGGCATTCCTGTCACTGCCTGGCTTCTGTGGGCCGCCCGTGACCGTGTGTTCAGCCACTCGCGCCTGCCTGCACAACGCGGAGAACCACTGCTGCGAGGGCCATCACCGCCAGGACGGCCCGCCCTGCCCGCTGGGCGGTGGAATCGGGCACCTCCCGGTAGACGGTCCGCGGCCCGCGGCTCGTCAGTCCACGCGCTTCCAGCGCAGCAGCCCGGGTACCGGCGTCCTCGATGAGGGACAGGACCAGGGGAACAGCCTGCAACCTGAATGCGGCCGCCCTGGAAACCAGGCTCCGGGAGATGACCAGGCCACGCGATTCCTGGGCCTGCCTGATCCGGCGCGCCCGCTCGGCGATGGCCGGCAGCAGGGTCAATGTGGACGCCAGCACGAACGCGAACCGGCCCTGCACGCCGCGGGCAGACAACGCCGCCACAAGGTCCGGGACGTTGGCGCTGAAGGAAAACAGCAGGAGGACCAGGACCACTGCGGCCAGCTGCAGAATGCGTTGCCCGGCGAAGTCCAGGCCCTCCGCCGTGATGCGGGCAGGTCCCCACTCTGCCAGGACTGTCCTTCCTTCCGGGAAGAACAGGCCGTGCAGCACCAGCAGGGACAGGCCAAGCGGGACCAGGACTGCCGCAGCGGCGGGCACCATGCGGCGGGCCGTGCCGGCTGCCAGTGACAGGGCAAGGCACGCCGAGACCACGGCGGCTGACAGCACCCAGCTTGCTGCCGCCGTCGTGATCACCGCCGTACTGCAGGCAGCGGCAAGCGAGGTCAGCGGATTAATCCGCTCCCGCCTGGCAGGGGCCGCGGTCCTGCCCGCCGGGGATGCTGTCACGGTGCCCGGCTCAGCCGTTCAGCGCTGAATCGTTGGCCGGTCCCGAAGCACTCCCCGGGGCAGGCGCCTGCGCTGGAGCGTCGGACCGGACGCCGGCCTGCGTGTTTGCCTGCGTCGCCGGGGCCGGGCTGTTTCCGGCGAGTACCCGGTGGTGCCGGATGAAGGGGAACTGCTGGCGCGCCCGGCGGGGCAAAGCGTAGGCCAGGACGGCGACGATGGTGAACACAATCGCCTTGTCCATGGGGTCGGACAGGAGTGCCTGCTTGGTGATGGCGGCCAGGAGGCTGTCCCCCATGGCCCGGAAGGCGCTGACGATAGCACCGGTGGCCACGCCCGACGTTCCGCCATAGACGAAGGCAGCCACAGGGGCGGACACGACACCGGCGATGATCCCGGTGAGGAAACCCGCAACGGGAGCCAAGTAGAAGCGGCGGAAGAGACCGTACCGTGCGGCGAGCCCTGCCAGGCAGCCGATGAGCGCGGCGCCTGCTGCGAACGGCAGCACGGTGGGGTTGAAGAAGGACCAGACGATGCTGCTGAGGGCGCCTGTGGCCGCACCGGCGGCGGGGCCTGCCAGGACGGCGATCAGCACTGTGCCGATGGCGTCGAGGTAGAACGGAACAAGGGTGCTGCCGACAAACTGGCCCAGCACGATGTTCAGGACCAGCGCCACCGGGATAAGCACCAGGGTGGAGGCCGGAAGGGTTGGCAGCACGGCGACGATCAGCAGGACCGCCCCGGCCAGGAAGCCGGTGAGGGCGATCAGGGCCGAGGCGCTGCCCGGACCTCCGGTGATGTCCGCCGGCTGGTTGAGGACCAGGTAGACGTAGGTGGCGGCGATGGCCAGGGCGCCGAGGATCTCAAGCAGCCGGCGGCGCGCTGGGCGTTCCTGGGACGGAAGCGTCAAAGAGGGCGATGACATGGGGACTGTTCCTTCGGGGTGCAGGCAGTGGCCCGGCAGTACCTGGCCGGGATGTGGCTGCCTATGTCACCTCGGCAGCAGCCGGCGGCAACTGCGCCGGGCCGGTCCGGAACACATTCTACCGGCCATCCTCCGGCAGCGTCCCCTTCAGGATTTTCCTGCCGCGCCGGCCGTGGATCCTGCGCCTTACCCCGTCTTCCGGGCCAGGCGCCCCACGGCGGAGACCAGCTCACCGAAGGCCTGCTCCGGGTCGTTGCCGGACACGATCCGGGCGTTCGGGGGTGCGCCCCAGAGTCCCCGATAGTCTGCCACTGTTGTTCCGACGAGGAGCGGCGAGTCCGTTTCGACGTCAACGGTGGCGGGGCGCGCGGTGTATTCGAGCGTTCCGGCGGCCACCCCCGCGGCAAAGACATCGTGGACGTGCGCCAGGTAGCCCTGGTCGTAGAGCCTGTGGAACTCGAAATAGAAGCGCAGGGCGTCCGAAAGATGCCTGATGAGGGTGTTGTCGGAGGTGCTGCGGCGGCCCTCTGGGTCCTCCGGGAGCACCAGTTCCGGAACGGCGGCGCCCGCAGCCCGCGCCAGCGCCTCCACGTGGGCCGGGTGCAGTTCCATGCGTTCAGTGGTGTCCAGCGAGCAGACGATGGGGAGTTTCTCCAGCGGCCGGCCCCGGTACGCGGCGTAGACCTCCTTGGCCGCGTGCGGATCCACGTGGGTGTTCCACTCGGCGGTGGGGGTGGTGTTGCCCTGATGGTAGAACGCACCTCCCATGATCACCACCTTCGCCAGGAGGTCTGGAAGTTCCGGCTCCTGCCGCAATGCGAGGGCGAAGTTGGTGAGCGGGGCGGTGATGAGTGCGGTCAACTCCCCCGGCCTGGCCCTGGCATGTTCGATCCACAGGTCAACGGCGTTCCGCGGGCTGGGTTCGCCTGACGGTCCAGGCAGCACCGCGTAGCCGATGCCCTGCGGCCCGTGGGTTTCAGGAGTGGTGACCAAGGGAATGGAGAGGGGCTTCCGGGCACCCACAGCAACCTGGACACCCGGGCGGCCGCACAGCTCCAGCAGCGCCAGGGTGTTGCGCGCCACCTGGTCGGCATCAACGTTGCCCGGGGTGGCTGTGACCGCCACGATCTCCGTGTCCGGGAGGGCGGCAAGATAGGCAAGGGCCAGGGCATCATCGATGCCGGTATCGACATCCAGCAGGTAGGCGGGCACGGCTGCCTAGAAGAGTGCCACCTTGGGCACGGACGGGAAGATATCGTCCAGGGCGGCGAGATCTTCCGGGGTGGGGGCCCAGTTGGCCGCTTCCGCGTTCTGCCTGACCTGCTCCGGCCTGGTGGCACCCGCGATGACGCTGGCTACCGAGGACTGGGCGGCGAGCCAGGAGAAGGCCACCTCGATCTCCGTCAGGCCGCGCTCTTTTGCGAAGGCGCTGTACCTGCCCAGCTGGTCCCAGTCGGCGTCGTCCACCATGTTGGTGCGGGTGTGGCTGAGGCGGGACCCTTCGGGAGCATGGCCCGGCGCGTACTTGCCGGTGAGCAGCCCGTTGGCCAGCGGGAAGTACGGCAGGACGCCCAGGCCGAATTCCTCCGCAGCCGGGGTCACCTCCAGCTCGGCGCGCCGGTCCAGGAGGTTGTAGTGGTTCTGCGAGGAAATGAACCGGGCCGTGCCCAGTTCGCGGGCCACGTATTCCGCCTGGGCGATCTGCCAGCCGGAGCGGTTGGAGTGGCCGATGTAGCGGACCTTGCCGCTGCGGACCAGGGTGTCCAGCGCTGCCAGGGTTTCATCGATGGGCGTGAGCGGATCCGGGGTGTGGAACTGGTAAAGGTCGATCCAGTCCGTGCCGAGCCGCCGCAGCGAGGACTCAACCGCCTGGATGATGTACCGCCGGGAACCGCGGGCGCCGAAGTCGGGACCATTGGCGCCCTTGGCGTCCATCCCGAACTTGGTGGCAACCACCACGTCGCCCCGCCGGCCGCCGAGGGCCTTGCCCAGCATGGTTTCGCTGAGTCCCGGTTCCTTGCCGTAGTTGTCCGCCACGTCGAACAGCGTGATGCCGGCATCGATCGCGGCGTTGACCACCGCGTCCGTGGCTTCCTGCGACTCCGTGGCGGTGTTGGCCCGGCCCAGGTTGTTGCAGCCCAGGCCAACTGTGGAGACGGTCAGTCCTGATTTTCCAACGCGGCGGTAACTGGTCACGGACGCCTCCTAAAGGCTGAAGCTGCTGGCGGTCTTGGCGGAATGCTTGAGTTTGAAGTGGTCCGGGTCGCTGTACGGGGCAGCCCCGATGCTGAGCTTGGTGAAGTCGAGGTCCTCGCCGCGGGCGCACACCTTGATGGCGTTGACTGCCTTGTTCACGTCCGGGCACAGGCAGAAGATATTCAGCTTGTAATCGGTGAATTCGGACCGCTCCACGGTTCCCAGGCCCCGCCACGCCAAGTGGCTGATGAGCGCGTACTTGGCCTTCTGCTCAAGGCGGCGGTCCCGGTCGGTGCCTTCCTTGGTCTTGAGGGCGAACTGCGCCACCACCCAGAACTGTTCCTCGTTGGGGACCTCCGCGTATCCGTCCTCCGCGCACTGTGCGGCAAAGGCGTCCAGGAGGCCCTCGGCAGCGCCGGCATCGGGGACATCGGTCTCCTCGGTCTTGCTCTGGTGCCCCACGGCACCGAAGTTCATGACGAACTGGGAGTATTCCTCGTCGAACCAGGCCTCCCGGAACTGGAGGACGCCCTCGTCGTCGCGCTTGTAGACCCTGACAATGCCGCTCATGTGGTGCGTCCTTTGGTAAACCATTCGACGTCGGTGCCGTCGAATGGCGCGTGCTGTGCCTTCACGGCGTGGTAAAGCCCGTCCGCGGCAGCCTGGATGTCCTCGATCAGCCGGTGCGGGTAGTGCATGGAGACGCTGTGCTCCGCGAACTCGTCCTGGTCGTCGATGAAGACGCCGCGGGCCGCGGTGCGGATGACATCAAGGTCCATGTCGATCACATGGAACTCAGTCACGGCGGGCCGGATGTGGGTCCACTCGTGGCCTACCGCCAAGTCGATGTAGACCCGTACTCCGCCGGGGTGGGCTGAGTCGTAGAACGTGGCCACCCAGTCGCCCTGGCGCGGCACCAGCAGGACAGCGTCCGAGCGGGTGTAGAACGCGGCGCCGGGGCGGGAACAGAACTCGTTGGTGCCCTGGAAGATCCACCACCCGTGCTGGTCCTCGCCAAGGTAGCGCCCGGGGACCACCCAGTGGGCCTTGCCGTTCCATTTCCGGTTCCGGGAGACCACCAGCTGGCCCGGCTGCAGCCCGTTGGGGACTCGGGTGGTGGTGGTGTGCAGGACTGCTCCGGACTCCCCCGCAGGGCCGGGGTACTTCAGTTCATCCTCGTCCCTCACAGGATCGGAAGGCTGCCGGTGGTGGGGTGCTGCTGGCCCGGCAAGGGCCGCGCAAACGGAACCTTCGTGCCCAGGACCTGCGCGACGACGTCGTGCGTGATCTGCTGGGCGGTCAGCCCAACGCGCTCCAGCACCTGGTTGCGGGTGCCGTGGTCAAGGAACTCAACCGGCAGGCCCACCTCGTTCAGGGCGGTGTCGACGCCTGCGGCACGCATCTCCTGGCGGATGCGCGAGCCAACGCCGCCCGCACGGACGCCGTCTTCGATGCAGACCACCAGGCGGTGGTGTGAAGCCAGCGCAATGATGGAACGGCGGACAGGAAGGACCCAGCGCGGATCAACCACGGTGGTGCTGATGCCCTGGGCGCCGAGCCGGTTCGAAACGTCGAGGGCCAGTTCGGCCATGGCACCAACGCTGACGATCAGCACGTCGTTTTCCGTGGAGCCCGAAGGCCGGCGGGCGAGGACGTCCACGCCGTCACTGAGGCGTTCCAGTGCCTCGACGGCGGGGCCGACGGACCCCTTGGAGAAACGCACCACACTGGGGGCGTCGCTGATGGCAACGGCCTCGCGGAGTTCCTCCCGGAGCCGGGTGGCGTCACGGGGTGCGGACAGGTGCAGGCCGGGGACGATCTGGACCATGGCCATGTCCCACATGCCGTGGTGGCTGGCGCCGTCCGGGCCGGTGACGCCGGCACGGTCCAGGACGATGGTGACGCCGGCCTTGTGGAGGGCGACGTCCATGAGCAACTGGTCGAAGGCCCGGTTCAGGAACGTTGCGTAGACGGCAACCACCGGGTGCAGGCCGCCAAATGCCATGCCCGCGGCAGCCGTGAGCGCATGCTGTTCGGCAATGCCGACGTCGATGACGCGCTTGGGGTGCTTGGCCGCGAACTTGTGCAGGCCCACCGGGATCAGCATGGCGCCGGTGATGCCGACAATGTCGTCGCGTTCGTCGGCGATGGCGGCGATCTCGTCCGCGAACACGGAGGTCCAGGACTGGGCGCCGCCGGTGCCGGTGGGTTCGCCTGTTTCGGGATCGATGATGCCGACGGCGTGGAACTGGTCGGCTTCGTGGGCGCGGGCCGGAGCGTACCCGTGGCCCTTTTCCGTCATGGCGTGCACGATGACGGGACCGCCGTAGTTCCTGGCCGTGGAGAGCGCGTGCTCCATGGCCTGGAGGTTATGGCCGTCCACCGGGCCGATGTACTTCATGCCGAGGTCCTCGAACATGCCCTGCGGCGCCCACCAGTCCTTGATGCCTTTTTTCATGGCGTGCAGGCTCTTGTAGGTGAATTGCCCCACGGGGCCGCCGTCCTGCAGCTTCTTCTTCCACCAGTCAAGCGCGCCCTCGTACGCCGGGGCGGCGCGGAAGGAGTCGATGGTGGGGCGCAGGGAGGCAAGGTAGTCCGCGAAGCCCCCGACCGTGGGGGCGTAGGACCGGCCGTTGTCGTTGACCACGATGACCACGCGGCGCTTCTTGTCCGCCGCAATGTTGTTGATGGCTTCCCAGGCCATGCCGCCGGTGAGGGCACCATCGCCGATGATGGCCACCACGTGCCGGTCGCCTTCGCCGGTGAGCTGGCGGGCCCGGGAAATGCCGTCAGCCCAGGACAGGGACGACGACGCGTGGGAGCTTTCCACAATGTCGTGTTCCGATTCGGCCCTGTCCGGGTAGCCGGAGAGGCCGCCTTCCTGGCGGAGCGTGCTGAAGTCCTGGCGCCCGGTGAGCAGCTTGTGGACGTAGGACTGGTGGCCTGTGTCAAAGACGATGCTGTCGCGGGGGGATTCGAAGATGCGGTGCACGGCAAGCGTCAGTTCCACGACGCCGAGGTTGGGCCCGAGGTGGCCACCCGTCTGGGAGACGTTCGTGATCAGGAAATCCCTGATCTCCGAAGCCAGCTGTTCCAGCTGTTCCTCGGTCAACTCGTTCAGGTCCTGCGGATTCCGGATGGTGTCCAAGATTCCCAATGACCCCTCCTTCGGGTGGTAGACATGCCGTTTAACTCTAACGCCTCGGTCCGCAGGGCCGGACGTGGCTGCAAAGCCGAAGCCCCGGCTGGTCGGTGACCGGCCGGGGCTTCGGGGAGGTTGGTGCCTGAGCGGCAGTTCCCGCTAGTTCGCGGAGATCTGGCGCAGCACGTACTGCAGGATGCCGCCGTTGCGGTAGTAGTCCGCTTCACCCGGGGTATCGATACGGAGCACGGCGTCGAAGGACTTCGAGGAGCCATCCTCGGCGGTGGCGGTGACCTTCAGGGTCTTGGGCGTGGTGCCCTCGTTAAGGGCGGTGACGCCCTCCACCGAGAAGGTTTCCGTGCCGGTCAGGCCCAGGCTGGCAGCGTTCTCGCCGGCCGGGTACTGCAGCGGCAGGACGCCCATGCCGATGAGGTTGGAGCGGTGGATGCGCTCGTAGCTCTCGGCGATGACGGCCTTGACGCCCAGCAGCGCGGTGCCCTTGGCTGCCCAGTCGCGCGATGATCCGGAACCGTACTCCTTGCCCGCCAGGACCACCAGCGGGGTGCCGGCCGCCTGGTAGTTCTGCGCGGCGTCGTAGACGTATGCCTGCGGACCGTCAGCCTGGGTGAAGTCGCGGGTGAAGCCACCCTCAACGCCGTCCAGGAGCTGGTTCTTGATGCGGATGTTCGCGAACGTGCCGCGGATCATCACTTCGTGGTTGCCACGGCGTGAACCGTAGGAGTTGAAGTCCTTGCGCTCCACGCCGTTGGCCAGCAGGTACTGGCCGGCGGGGGTGTCGGACTTGAAGGAACCGGCCGGGGAGATGTGGTCGGTGGTGACCGAATCGCCGAGCTTCAGGAGCACGCGGGCACCCGAGATGTCCTTGACGGGCTCCGGCTGTGCCTGCATGCCCTCGAAGTACGGGGGCTTCCGGACGTAGGTGGAGTTCGGATCCCAGGCGAAGGTGTCGCCGGCCGGGGTGTCCAGTGCCTTCCAGCGGTCGTCGCCGTCGAAGACGCCTTCGTAGCCCTTGGCGAACATGTCCTTGTCGATCGAGGAATCGATGACCTGCTGGACCTCAACCGGGTTGGGCCAGATGTCCCTCAGGAAGACGTCGTTGCCGGCCTCGTCCTTGCCGAGGGCGTCGGTTTCGAAGTCGAAGTCCATGGAACCGGCCAGGGCGTACGCGATGACCAGCGGCGGGGAGGCCAGGTAGTTCATCTTGACGTCCGGGTTGATGCGGCCTTCGAAGTTGCGGTTGCCCGACAGGACGGCGCTGACGGCGAGGTCGTTGGCCTGGATGGCCTCGGAGATCTCTGCTTCCAGCGGGCCCGAGTTGCCGATACAGGTGGCGCAGCCGTAGCCCACGATGTAGAAGCCGAGCTTCTCCAGGTACGGGGTCAGGCCGGACTTCTCGTAGTAGTCGGTGACTACCTTCGAGCCAGGTGCGACGGAGGTCTTGACCCAGGGCTTGGCGGTGAGGCCCTTTTCGACGGCGTTGCGCGCCAGGACGGCGGCGGCCAGCATGACCGAGGGGTTGGACGTGTTGGTGCAGGACGTGATGGATGCGATGGTCACCGCGCCGTGGTCCAGCTCGAACTCGCGGCCGTCAGCCATCTTGACCGGGACCGGGCTGGTGATGCGTCCTGCGCCGCCGTGGGCTGCGGAGTACTTGGGCGGTTCGCGGTCCGTGTCCGAGACGTGCGTAGCGCCGGAGGTGAAGGACGGGGCGTCGGAGGCCGGGAAGGTCTCCTCCAGGGACTCGTCCAGGGTGCCGGCGTTGGCGTCGTGGGCAACGTAGTTCTTGAGGTCGTGGCGGAACTCGTCCTTGGCCTCGGTCAGTTCGATGCGGTCCTGCGGGCGCTTGGGGCCGGCGATGGACGGAACAACCGTGGACAGGTCCAGTTCCAGGTACTCGGAGAACTTGATGTCGCGGGAAGCATCGTGCCAGAGGCCCTGTTCCTTGGCGTAGGACTCCACGAGGGCCACGTTCTGCTCGGACCGGCCGGTGAGGCGCAGGTAGTCAAGGGTGACGTCGTCGATGGGGAACATGGCAGCGGTGGAGCCGAACTCGGGGCTCATGTTGCCGATGGTGGCGCGGTTGGCCAGCGGCACGGCTGCAACGCCCTCGCCGTAGAACTCCACGAACTTGCCCACCACGCCGTGCTTGCGCAGCATTTCGGTGATGGTCAGCACCACGTCGGTTGCGGTGGCGCCGGCGGGGATGCTGCCGCTGAGCTTGAAGCCCACGACGCGCGGGATGAGCATGGAGACGGGCTGGCCAAGCATGGCAGCCTCGGCTTCGATGCCGCCCACGCCCCAGCCCAGCACGCCCAGGCCGTTGACCATGGTGGTGTGCGAGTCGGTGCCGACGCAGGTGTCAGGGTAGGCGCGGAGCGCACCGTCCACTTCGCGGGTCATCACCGTGCGGGCCAGGTATTCGATGTTGACCTGGTGCACGATGCCGGTTCCCGGCGGAACCACCTTGAAGTCGTCAAACGCGGTCTGGCCCCAGCGCAGGAACTGGTAGCGCTCACCGTTGCGCTGGTATTCGATCTCCATGTTGCGCTCCAGTGCGCCGGAGTTGCCGAAGGCGTCGATCTGCACCGAGTGGTCGATCACCATTTCGGCGGGTGCCAGCGGGTTGACCCGCTTGGGGTCGCCGCCCAGGTCCTTGACCGCTTCACGCATGGTGGCCAGGTCAACCACGCAGGGGACACCGGTGAAGTCCTGCATGATCACGCGCGCCGGCGTGAACTGGATTTCTGTATCGGGTTCCGCATTCGGATCCCAGCCTGCCAAAGCGCGAACGTGATCGGCAGTGATGTTCGCGCCGTCCTCGGTCCTCAGCAGGTTTTCAAGCAATACCTTGAGGCTGAACGGAAGGTTTTCTGCACCTTCAACGGAGTTCAACCGGAAAATTTCGTACTCGGTTCCGGCTACATTAAGTTTGCCTTTTGAACCGAAGCTGTCCACAGTGCTCATCGCAGGACTCCTCTCGCAACAGTTTCATCTTTGTCGCGCGGTTGACCGCCTGCTAGTTAGGAAGCCCTAAGTAGTTCCAGGGCCCGAAAATTTGCACACGGCCGGCCGAGAATTCGGGCGCGACGTGGGACTACCACGGCCATCGTAGTCGAAAACCGTGGCGGCATCATGGAGCCGGAGTCAGCAGTGCCACCGTCTCGAGGTGGTGGGTGTGGGGGTACAGGTCGAAGGCCCGAAGCCCGACGAGCCCCCACCCTGAGCGGCGAAAGTAACCGAGGTCACGTGCGAACGACGCCGGATCACAGGACACATAGGCAATGGCCCGGGGCTGTGACGCAACGAGTTGTCCGACGACGGCCTTCCCGGCTCCGGCCCGGGGCGGGTCAAGGACCAGGGCGTCAAAGTTCCGTGGTTGCTGGCGCAGGACCCGCTCCACGCGCCCCTGGACCACCTCCACCCGCGGTGCGGAGTGCAGGTTCTTCCGGGCATCGCGGCTGGCGCCCGGCGCCCCTTCGACCGAAAGCACGGACCCGGTCCCGCCCACGGCGTCGGCCAGGACGGCGGTGAAAAGCCCGGCGCCCGCGTAGAGGTCGGCGACCACCGCACCGGGGTGGAGGAAGTCCCCCTCCGCCAGGAATTGTGTGACAGCCCCCACAAGTGTCCCGGGCGCGTCGCGGTGGATCTGCCAGAACCCCTCGCCGGTCACCCGGTATTCGTGTCCGGCGGCGGATTCCTGCACCCAGGTGCGTCCCCGGAGCTGCGTAACCGTGGAAGTCAGCGGATCGAATGCCGCCACCGACGCCTCGGCGGACAGTGCCGCGGCGATGGCCCGCAGCCGCTTGTCCTTGGTGCCGGGCGCGGGGGCCAGGAGCACCAGGGGCCGGGAACCGTTGGCCGGCGCGGCCACCTCAACCCGTTCGATGCCCTGCAGGTCCAGGTCCCATAGGCGCAGGGCGTTGATGGCTTCGCTGGCCAGGGGCATCTCGCGCACCGCAACAATGTGGTTGGAGCGGTGGGCGTGCATCCCGAGCCTGCCGCCGGGGGTGACCGAAAAACTGGCCCGCGTGCGCCACCCAAGGCCGCTGCCGCCGTCGTCCTTCTCCCCCACTGCTTCCACTTCGCCTGTCCAGGCGGAGGGCAACTGCTCGAAGCCGGCCAGGCGGGTGAGCTGTTCGGCAACCACCTCCGCTTTCAGGCTGCGCTGCCTGGCAAGGGTGACGTGCCCGAATTCTGCGCCGCCAACGGGAGGGTGGCCGTGGCCCCAGGCGCGCGGGGAATCGGCCACGTGCCAGAAGTGCTCGACGCGGTCGGGGGACGCTTCGAGCACCTCGATGACGTCAGCCCGCCAGAACTTGGCGCCGTCCGCGGCGTCGGTCAGCCTGACCCGGACCTTCTCCCCTGGAATGGCGTGCCTGACAAAGACCACGCGGCCTTCATGGCGCGCCACGCAGTGCCCGCCGTGGGCAACCGGCCCGACGTCGAGCACAGCCTCTTCCCCGGTGTGGCCGGCTTCGTCGGTTGCGGGCTGCGTGGTGGCAGAGCTTCTGGCGGTCACTGGACGTCCTGGAGGTTCTTGGCTTCTTCGGAGGATTTGAGCTGCCAGGGAACGCTGGCCACCATGACTCCCGGTTCGAAGTGCAGCCGGGTCTTGATGCGGAGGGCGGTCTGGTTGTGCACCAGCTGCTCCCACCACTTGCCCACCACGTACTCCGGGATGTAGACCACCACGAGGTCCCGCGGGGAGTCCAGGCGCATCTGCTTGACGTACTCCATGATGGGCGTCACCGTCTCGCGGTAGGGGCTGGCGAGGACGGTCAGCGGCACAGGGATCTCGAGCTTTTCCCAGTCCGCGATGGTGTGTGCCGTCTCGTCCGGATCGATGTCCACCGTGATGGCGTCGAGCCGGGAGGGCCGGGACGCGCGGGCGTAGGCCAGTGCACGCAGCACCGGTTTGCGGACGTGCGACACCAGCAGTACTGCGTGGACCCGGGTGGGCAGCGCGCGCGGCGAGGAGTCCTCGTCCACGGCGAGCTCCTTGGCGACGTTGTCGTAGTGGGCCCGGATGCTCCACATGATCAGGAACAGGATGAACATGGCCAGCAGGGCGATCCAGGCGCCCTGCTGGAACTTGGTGATCAGCACGATGACCAGCACCAGCCCGGTCATGCCGAAACCAATGCTGTTGATGGTCCGCGACTTGATCATCTTGCGCCTGACGGCCTTGTCCTTGGCAAGTTTCAGCTCGCGGCCCCAGTGCCGGATCATGCCAAGCTGGCTGAGGGTGAAGGAGATGAAGACGCCCACGATGTAGAGCTGGATGAGCTTGGTGACGTCCGCATCGAACGAAATGATGAGCACCAGGGCGCCGGCGGCGAGGGCCAGGACGCCGTTGCTGAACGCGAGCCGGTCGCCGCGGGTCCGCAGCTGGCGGGGCAGGTAGCCGTCCTGGGCCAGGATGGAGCCCAGGACCGGGAAGCCGTTGAAGGCGGTGTTGGATGCGAACACCAGGATGACGCCGGTGGCGGCCACCACGATGTAGAAGGGGATGGAACCGGCGCCGAAGATGGTTTGCGCAATCTGGCTGATGGCCGGGTTCTGGATGTAGCCCTCGGGCAGCGGGCTGCCGTTGAGCAGGAATTCCTTCGCGGGGTCCAGCACGATGTGGACCTTGGTGGCGTTGGCCAGGTAGATGATGCCGGCCAGCATGGCGGCGCCGATCACCCCGAGGAGCAGCAGGGTGGTGGCGGCGTTTTTGCTCTTGGGGTGCCGGAAGTTGGGGACGCCGTTGCTGATGGCTTCTACGCCGGTGAGTGCCGCGGCGCCGGAGGAGAAAGCGCGCAGCAGCAGGAAGGCGCCGGCGAGGCCCACGAGGCCCTGGTCGAAGCCCTCTGCGGGGACGATGGTGAAGGCAGCCGACGGCGCCTGCCCCAGCTGCCCCGTGGTGGCCTGGAACACGCCCACCGCCGTCATGCCCAGGATGGACGCCATGAAGATGTAGGTGGGGACGGCGAAGACGCTGCCGGCTTCCTTGATGCCCCGGAGGTTTACCAGGGCAAGGATGACGACGCCGATGGTGGCGATGACGGCCTGCTCACCGTGCAGTGACGGTACAGCCGTGGTGAGGTACGCGGCTGCCGACGACATCGATACGGCCACCGTCAGGACGTAGTCCACCAGAAGGGCCGACGCCACGGTCAGGCCGGCGTACTTGCCCAGGTTCTCGTTGGCAATCTCGTAGTCGCCGCCGCCTGACGGGTACGCGTGCACGTTCTGCCGGTAGGAGGCCACTACGGTCAGCAGCACCACCATCACGGCCAAACCAACCAAGGGCGAAATCGCTACCGCACTGACCCCTGCCAGGGCCAGGGTGAGCAGGATCTCGTCGGGTGCGTAGGCTACGGACGACAGTGCGTCGGACGCGAAGATCGGCAGTGCGATCTTTTTGGGGAGCAGGGTATGGGACAGGCTGTCATTGCGGAAGGGCCTGCCTACCAGCACGCGTTTGACGGCGTTCAGTATTGTCAACACCCCACAAAGCTAGTCTGATTCGCGGAGGATGTCATGACGGGCCCCGGCCACGCCTGCCAGGGGCTATGCCGGTAGAGTTCTAGCTGCACGATCGTGACATAAATACAGAGGAGATACGGTGGCGCATTTCGTGATCATGGGATGTGGCCGGGTGGGGGCAACCCTGGCGCACACACTGGAGGATGCCGGCCATTCGGTGGCCATCATCGACCAGGACGACCGCGCTTTCCGCCGGCTCCGCCAGGGCTTCACCGGCAGGAAGGTCACCGGTGTGGGCTTTGACCGCGACACCCTCAAGCAGGCAGGGGTCGGCGAAGCGTATGCCTTCGCTGCCGTCTCCAGCGGTGACAACTCCAATATTCTTGCCACCCGGGTAGCCCGCGAAACCTTCCATGTCCCGCATGTCGTCGCCAGGATCTATGACCCGGGACGCGCCGAGATCTACCAGCGCCTGGGCATCCCCACGGTGGCCGCCGTCCGCTGGAGCGCGGACCAGGTGTTGCGCCGCATCCTTCCCGAACAGCATCTCGCAGGCGACTTCCGTGAGCCTTCCGGCCGGCTGGTCCTTGCTGAACTGGACCTCGACTCCGGGTGGATCGGACACCGGATCGGCAGCATCGAAAAGGCTGCCGATGTCCGCGTTGCCTACCTCACCCGCTTCGGAGAGGGCCTGCTGCCGGACGCCGGAACGTCCTACCAGGACGGCGACACCGTGCACGCCATGCTGCAGGTGGACCGCAGCGCCCAGATCGCACAGATCCTCGCCAAAGCCCCCGCGAAGGAGAACCATTGAAAGTCGTTATCGTCGGCGCCGGCAGCGTCGGATCGTCCATCGCCAGGGAATTGCTGGCACATAAGCACGAGATCCTCCTCATCGACCTCAAACCCGAGGTGATCGGGCGCAGCGGCCTCCGGGGCGCCCACTGGCTGGTGGGCGACGCCTGTGAGCTTTCCACGCTGCAGGGTGCGAAGGTGGAGGACGCCGACGTCGTGGTATCCGCCACGGGCGACGACAAGGTCAACCTGGTGGTGTCCCTGCTGGCAAAAACGGAGTTCGGCGTTGGCCGCACCGTGGGCCGGGTAAACAATCCGAAGAACGACTGGATGTTCAACGACTCCTGGGGCGTCGACGTCGCCGTCAACACTCCGCAGCTGATGACCGCCCTCGTGGAGGAGGCAGTGGAGATCGGTGACCTTGTCCGCCTGCTGACGCTGCAGACCGGCGTGGCATCACTGGTGGAATTCACCGTGCCCCACGATTCCCACGTCATCGGCATGACCGTCGGTGACATCCACTGGCCCGAGGACGCCACCCTGGTGGCCATCCTGCGGGACCAGGCACCCATCACGCCCAGCCGGGACGACGTCATCGACGGCGGCGACGAGCTCTTCTTCGTGACCACCATCGCCGCCGAGGACGGACTGCGGGAGCTGCTCTCCTCCGCCCCGGGCAGCATCGACACCGGCGAACAGGCTGCGGGTAACGGCCAGCCGGCCACAGCCGGCAGCCACGGCCATGCCCTGGACGACGACGGCTTCGACGGCTAGGCCGGCCGCCGCGCCCAGGGCATAAGCTGCTTGGGCATCAAGCAGCTTGTGCGCCGGGTGGCTGGTGCGTCCGGTAGCTGGTACGTCCGGTAGCTGGTGCGTCAGGCGGCCTGGTTTGTCAGGCGGTGCGGTCCGCGCCGGTTTCAGGGTCGGCCGGAGCCGGCCGGGTCACCAGCCAGGCCACCCATACCCCGAGGATGTACAGGGGTGCGCCCATGATGAGCCGGGTGGTGGCCAGTGCGGCGAGGCCTTCGGTGCCCATGAGGTACAGCGGCACCTGCACGATGAGCCGGAGCGCCAGGACGGCCACGATGATCCAGGTACCCAAGCGGTATGCCTTGACCCGTGCCGGTTCCTTGCGCCACTCAACGCCCTCGTTCCGGATAAAGCCGAACAGGAGCCCCGCCACGGGCCACTTCACCGCGATGGACAGGACCATCGCCAGGATGTAGGCACCGTTGGCAAAGAAGCCGGGAAGATAGAAGTCCTCCGCCTTGCCGGTGGTGTTGGCCAACCAGGCCGAAATGCCGACGCCGGCAACACCCGCCAGCGCCTGGGTCAGGGGGCGCCGCTGGACCAGCCGCACCACCGTGAAGACTGCTGCGGACGCCAGGGCCGCAACCAGGGACAGGGTGAGCTCGCGGGTGATGGTGAAGGCCACCAGGAAGACGAGGCCGGGAACGATGCTCTCGGCGATGCCCTGCACTCCCCCGGCGCTCCGCAGGACGTCCACCCTTCCGTCGTGGGTGCGGTGGAGCCCGGCCTTCGCCGCATACTCAGCGGCCAGCCCGGCCACGGGGGACGTACCCCCGGCCTGCGGCCCGCCCTGCTGTGCGCTCCGGCCGGGGTTCTCGGGGCCGGTTGGCTGTTCGGGCTGGTGCGGGGTCATTCGTTCTCCTGGCGGGACAGTATCTCGTAGCGCGGATTGAAGATGGTAGGGATGTCCTTACCGCGGGCAAGCATCCCCTCGACCCGGATTTCCGCGCCTGCTTCGATGCCCGGCACGCGGCGGCGGCCCAGCCAGACGACACGGAGCCGTGGCGGCCTGCCCTGTCCCGGGCCGGCGGGACGTGCGGCGTCGTCCTCGGAGACGATCGCGCTGAATTCAGCAGTCCGGTCGGCAGGAACAAACGTCACCGATTCAATGTGTCCCTGGCACATGATGCGGCCCCGGTCCGGCAGTTGGCCCAGGGGCGTGATCCCACGCGGTGGCTGCGCGGTCCCCTCCTGCGGGGGCTCAGCCGATCTGGGTAATTTCGGGACCACGTTCGGGCTCCTCCAGGGTGGGCGCGGCGGGCGGAGGAGTGGCTGATGCGTCCTTGGGCAGCCTCAGCTGCAGAAGGTCGCGCGGCGGCATGGGGCTGTCGCCGCGGACCACGATGACCTGCCGGAACAGGGCCTCGAGCGGTTCGGCGGCGGGGCGTTCCAGCGCCGCAGGCCCGCCCAGGACGCCGCGCAGGAACCAGCGGGGGCCGTCAACGCCGATGAAGCGGGCCACCCGATAGCCCTGGCTGCCATCGGGAAGTCCGGCAGGAAGTTTGGCCACCAGTTCGGTACCGAAAGCGCCTTCCACCTCTTCAACCTGGCCGCCTTGCGCCCCGACCGACTGGCCGATCTGTTCGCGGATCTCGTCCCACAGCGTCTCTGTCTTGGGGGCGGCGAAGGCCTGCAGCTGGAGGCTGGAGCCGTTCAGGTCCAGGGTGACTGCCACTACCCGTTGCGTTGCCTCTTCCACCTCGAGTCGGAGCTGGAGGCCCTCACTGGGGGTAATCAGCAGGGCGCCGAGGTCGACGAAGCCGTCACGGCTGCTGATCTCGGCTTCGTCGAAGGGGCCGTCCTGGCGGCGGGCGGCGGTGCCCGGTGTGCCTTCTCCGGCCTCCGCGATCGTCAGCTCTTCGGCTGGCTGCGCCGGCTCATCGTTCTTTGCTTTCCTGCCGAGTCCAAAGACCATGGGTGACTCCTTAATCCTGAAAAAGTGCCAGTTCTGAATGGTGCCGGCGGGAACCGTGGAGGTCCCGCCGTCGTGCGTGCTGGCGTGGCAGCGGGTGCGTCCCCGGGGTCAGGCTCCGGGAACGTTGAAGCCGCCAGTGGACCCAAAGCCGCCCGTGCCGCGCACGGAACCGCTCAGTTCGCTGACAGGAATGAACTTGGCGTACTCCACCCGCTGGATGACCATTTGGGCAATTCTATCGCCGCGCCGCAGCTCTATCGGCTGGGACGAGTCGGTATTCAGCAGGGTTACCGAGATCTCGCCGCGATAGCCCGCATCCACGGTGCCGGGGGCATTGACGATCGTGAGTCCGTGCTTGGTGGCCAGGCCGGAACGGGGGTGGATCAGGGCCACGAATCCCTCGGGAAGTGCGATCGCGACACCGCTGGGGACCAGTTTGCGCTCTCCCGGCAGCAGGACCACGTCTTCGCGGGCACGGAGGTCCGCCCCGGCGTCGCCCGGGTGTGCGTAGGACGGTGCTTCCAGCTCCGGGTCCAGCATTTTCAACTGGACCTGCAGGGTGGGGGCGGCAGGGGCAGGAGATGCTGCGTCCGGAACAAGGTCTACCGTGGCGGGATGATCAGTCACAGTCACTCACTCTAACCCGCGCCCCCGAGTCAGTCCTAAGAAGCCCGCAGCAAGGAGTTCGGCGGAAGGCCTGACCCAAGGTGAAATGGCGCGACAAAGGTGGAAAGCTGGGGCTATGCCCGAATCAAGCTCCCCTGCGCCCGTCCCCAGTACACCCTCCACCGGGGGACCTGTCATTTACAGGGAGAAGCTGTGGCCCAACGCCTGGATCTGGGTTATAGCGGCCGGTGTATCCGCAGCCGGGATCCTGGTCTTCGCCCCCATCAGTATGGCCGCGGGCTACACGGCGGCACTGGTGCTCCTGGCCATCATCACGGTCCTCCTGGTCCTTTCCACGCCTGTCATCACTGTGACAGCGGACGCCCTCACCGTGGGCCGGGCCACCATCGAGCGCCGGTTTGTAGGCAGTGTGCAGCAATTCACGTCGGAGGAAGCGACGGCAGAGCGCGGCACGCGGCTGAACGGACTGGCCTATCTCTGCATCCGCGGCTGGATCGATCCCGTGGTGAAGATCGAAATCAACGACCCTGCCGACCGGACCCCCTATTGGCTGGCCTCAACCCGTCACCCGGACCAGTTGACAGCAGCCCTGGCCCGGCGCTGACACTGCCCCCTTTCTCCTTCCGGCCGCGGATGAAGCGGAAAATCACGGCGCGCCCTGCTTCTTGAGCCAAATCGGCGCCGCCGGGTGGCAGAGTTTCGATTGATAGTAATGCCAGGGTGGAGGATTTGTATGCAGGATCTACGGCTTGTAGGCGTGCACGACGACGGGACGCATCTCCTGTTGAGCGGGGCCGGCGGCGAGATGTTCCAGCTGCCGATCGATGAGGCCCTCAGGACGGCCAGCCGGGGCACGGCCAAAGTGCGGACGGAGCGGCCTGCCGTTCCCATGTCTCCCAGGGACATCCAGGCCCGGATCCGTGCCGGCGCCACCGCTGCCGACGTCGCGGAATTGTCCGGGATGCCGCTGGCCAAGGTGGAGCGCTACGAAGGCCCGGTCCTGGCGGAGCGTGAGTACGTTGCGCAACAGGCACGGAAGGTTGAAGTGGCGGCGCCCTCCCCCGGCCACGACGCCTACCGATCTGCTTTCGGTGACAACCCGGCGACGCTGGACGACATGGTGGCCCATCGTCTCTCCGCCCACGGCATCGACCCCGCAACGGTGGAATGGGACTCGTGGCGGCGCCAGGACGGCACCTGGACTGTCTCGGCAAGCTTCGAGGCCAAGCCCGGCGGAACCTCCGGAATCGGGGAGGAACCGCCCGCGCTGTGGACCTTCAGCCCCGGACGCAAATCACTGCAGAACACCAACCGCTGGGCGCAGCAGTTGAGCGAACTCGAACCGCTGGACGGTCCTGTTCCCGCCCGCCGGCTCACAGCGGTTTCCGACCGTCCCTTTGATTTTGAGACTGACGCGGATTCCTCCAAGGCTTCCCCCGTCGCCCAGGGTGCCGGCCAGGACTCCGGGAAGGAATCCGACGGCCTCCTGGACATGCTCCGGTCACGGCGGGGCCAGCGGCTCGGCGTCGATGAGGATTCGGACGACGCCCTGGCGTTGCTCCTGGCGCACGGCGTCCCGGCAGCACACCCGAGGCCTTCCGAAGTGGTGGCAGAGGCCTCTGCCCAGCCTGAAGCAGAGGACCCCGAAGCGCAGGACGGGCAGCAGGAAGCACCGGCAGCGCAGGGGGATTCGTTCATCCGGCGGAGGGACGCCAGGCCGTCCATGCTGTCACGGCTGAGCCTGCTTCCGCCCCACCGGGACGGCCATGATGACGCCTTGCGGCTTCACGACGGCGTCAGCACCGACACCCGGGAAATCACCATCGCGGCGTCCCCACAGAAGCCGACCGGTGCCACGCCTGCAGCCGGGTCCGGCAACTCCGGTGGCGCCGGCCTGGATGAACTGCTGGGAAGCAACCCCCGCCGCCCCGCACCCAAGCAGTCCGATGCATCGCCCGCTACCGGACAACTGCCCGAGACCGAGGCGCCGGAACGGCCTGCACGCCCCAAGCGTTCCAGCGTCCCGTCCTGGGACGAAATCGTCTTCGGCACGCGGAGCGACTAGAAACACTTGCCTCCGGCCGATGCGCCGAGGGTCGATCCTGCCCCTCCTGCATGCTAGGCTCCCCGCACCCAATCGGTCAGAAGCTGCAATCATCCCGGGAGGTTTGCTGTGCCGGATACCACCTGCCACATGTCAATGTCACTGGACGGCTTCGTCGCCGGGCCTGACCAAAGCCGAGAGAACCCGCTGGGCAAACGGGGACTCGAACTGCACGGCTGGCATATCGGGGATCCCCGCGCCAACGAGGCCAACGGTATTGCGGCCGACTGGCTCATGCGCCCGCGCGGCGCATATGTGATGGGCCGCAACATGTATGGGCCCGTCCGTGGCGACTGGGACGAGGAATGGAGCGGATGGTGGGGCCCCGAACCTCCCTACCACGCACCCGTGTTCGTCCTCACCCATCACGCCCATGATCCGATCCAGATGGAGGGCGGGACAACCTTCCACTTTGTCACCGGTGGCTTCGACGCGGCCTACGCCGCGGCCCTCGATGCCGCCGGGGACAAGGGGGTGGATATCGCCGGCGGAGCCTCCACTGTCCGTCAGGCGCTGGCCGCCGGCGTCATCGACGAGCTCACCCTGGACATCGCTCCGGTCCTGCTCGGCTCGGGTGAACGGATTTTTGACGGGATTGAGTCCTTTGGCTTCGAACCCGTCGAGGTGCTCCACTCTCCCTTGGCCACCCACATCCGTTACCGCCGGCTGGGCTGACAGCAGGCTGGGCTGACAGCAGGCTGGCAGCGCGGCCGCTGACGCGAGGTTCAGCACGCAGCGCATCGCGGAACGGCGGCTCGCGCATGTCGAACCCGCGCGCTTGGACTGTCACGAGGCGAGATGCTGGCAGAGCGCGTCTTCGAGAAGGCTTCGCTGTTCAAGGAGGGCTGGTTCTTTGCTGAAGCCCAATTTTTCGGGCAAGCTCCGTTCTTCGGGCAGGCTCCGTTCTTCGGGCAGGCTCCGTTTTTCGGGCAGCTGCGGTTCACCTTGCAGGCTGAGCTTTTCGGGTCGGCTCCGTGCACGTTGCAGGAACCCGGCAGGCCATCGGACTGGTTCCCAGTCTTGGTGTTCGCTCGGGTAGTGGCGGCCGGAGGGTGAGGTCCAACCGGGTGGTTCATTCTTCGTGGCGGGGGTAGGATTCCAGCCGGTGCTGTGGCGAAGTTTGTGATGTTTCGGGCAGGGCTGTCCCAGGTTGCTGATCCCTGTGGTGCCGCCGTTGGCCCAGGCGAGGATGTGGTCGGCGTCGTTGTCCAGGGAGTTGTTGCTGCAGCCGGGGAACGGGCACTTGCCGTCCCGCATCCGCAACCAGGCACGCATCGCGCCGGTCACCCTGTAGCTGGTCCGGCCGATCTCCAACGGTGCCCCATCCCGCGGGTCCACCAGGACCCGGTAGAACGACCCCGCACCGTTGGCCACGAGCTCCCTGGCCATTGATGGCGGGATGGGACCGTACCCGTCCAGCATCGCCGGCTCTTCGGTCAGCCCCATCATTGAGTACACCGGGACCGTGACCAGAACCTGGGCCCGGATGGGCGAAGACCAAGGCTGCCGCCCGGCATCATCACTGGGACTAGGGCGGTCGGCGCCACCCGCGCCGTCCCCGCAGCCGTCCTCGTCGTCGCTGTTAGTGTCGCGTGCACGCGCGGCACAGGTGCCGCTGCCTTGCGTGAGACTGCCGCTCCCGAGGATCGCATCGGCAAAGTTATCCGCCCGCCGCTGGGGCATGCTGCGGGACTCTTCCGGCCCCTGCTGGAATCTGGCGATAGCGGTGAGCCGATTCCAGCCGGCCAGCGCCTGAGCCGCGGGCAGATACGCCGACAGCCACGCCATCCCGTCCTGGTCCGCCCGGAACTCCACCCGCCGCTCAGCCACCCCCTTGGCGTGGCGTTTCTCGATACTCTCCGCCTGGTGGCGTTCCCGCCACGTCCGGGCCTTGGCCCTGAACCGGTGCGCCGGCATCTCCCCCGGAGGGCATCCCCTTGCCGGGTTTGGTGCGTCCGGGTCCAGGAAATGCGCCTCCAACGCCGCCGCCCCCACTGCATCAAGGCACGCGGTCTCGTCCGCCATGACCACCGCATGGCCCCAGGACAGAACCCCGGCCTGCAACCCCGCCAGCGTCCGCGGCAACATCGTCGTCACGGCGTGGGAGGTCGCCAGGAACGAGGACGCCGCCCGCTGACCCAAAGCCAGCACGCACCCGATCTCCGCGGCCACCGCCATCTCCTGCGCCCGCACCGGCACCCGCGGCCCGGCCACAGCATGGGCGCTCTCCGCATACGCCACAGCAGCCCTGGCCTTCAACGCAGCGATCCCTGCTTCCACCTCACGGGCACCGGCAAGAATGTCCAGGCAACCATCCGCCAAACCAGCCAACGGATCACCCACAGAAAACGGCTCCGGACCAGAACCGTCCACCTCTAAAACGAGCACGGCAAGGGCAGCGCGCATGTCCGCTAACGCCTTAGTCACCGCTGCTTTCCCCATGAACTAATCATGACAAGGGGGTACGACAATTAAGATCGGAGGTGGAACAGAGCGCTTCTTCATCCCGGATTGAAATGCCGGCGGGTGCCCGGCAGGGTCAGCCTTTGCTGCCCTGGCCGTGGATCCCCCGGCCCTCGCCAGGTCCGCCGGAGCCGTGCCAAAGGCATGCGTCAACGTCGAACGGCAGCAACTGGTCCTGCTGTGCCATCAAAGACGCGCCATGCGCGGTCACCCGCCGCATGAAGTGGCGCCGGCACAGCGTCTCGTATCCCACCACGGGTACATGCCCGGCCTCGGGGACAGCGGCTTCAACCACCATGTCCACGTCCCCCACCACAACCTGGGCACCCTCGGTAACCATCACGCCGTCGACCGTCCTGGCATTGTGCGTGGCGCGCCGGCCGCACCAGCACAGCGCCTCCACCTGGAGCACCTGCACCCGGTCCGCGAGTTCGATCAGGCGTTGCGAGCCGGGGAACAGCCTGGTGCGGAAGTCAGCGGTGATGCCGAACGCGAAAACGTCGACGTCGATCTCGTCCACCACCTTGGCCAACTGCTCCACCTGTTCGGGCGTGTAGAACTGGGCCTCGTCGCAGATGAGGTAGTCAACGCGCCGGCCCTGGGTGCGGCGGAGCATGACTTCCTCCCAGAAGTCGGTGCTGTCCAGCACCTCCACGGCGTCCGTCTCCAGGCCCAGGCGGCTGGAGATCCGGGACTCACCGGCGCGGTCGTTGCGGCTGAAGCGCACGCCGCCGCGGCCGCGGGCCCGGTGGTTGTAGTCCATCTGCAGGGCCAGGGTGGACTTTCCGCAGTCCATGGTGCCGGAGAAGAAGATGAGCTCAGCCACGCCGGCGGTTCCTTCCTTCGGCCGTGAAGCAGAGCAGCGGGACCTCCCGCTCGGCCTTGGTCAGCGAGCCGTGCTGGCCCACCACTTCCATGGCGGTTGGCCGCATGCGCCGGCCATCGTAAAGCGCGACGGCGTCCCGCGCCGCGATCATGACGTCACCGATCCTGCCTTCAACAGCCGGCCGGACATCGTCGCCGAAGAGTCCCCCGGCAACGGCCTCGTCCCGGGTGAAAGCCCAGACCCGGTCACCGAACCTAGCCTTCCACGCGGCCACCAGCCGGTCGCGGCCGCCGGCCAACAGGTGCGTTTCCGCCAGGTACAGGTGCACCATCCGTGGCTCACCTGCAGTATGGCGGACACCTTCCACCAGGGCAGGGTCCGTGGAGAAATCAATCCGCTGCGGTTCGGCCACGTCCAGCATCCCGTGGTCCGCCGTGAGCAGGATGGTGGTGCCCGCGGGAAGGGCGGAGTTGAGCCGCTTGACGGTGGCGTCGAGCTCTTCCAGCTGGTGTTCCCACTGTTCGGAACGGCAGCCGTAGCGGTGTCCGGCCTTATCCAGGTCGTTGACGTAGAAATACATGAGCGATGGGCCGGAGGCTGCCATGGCTTCGGCAGCGGCGGCAGTCCGGGCATGGGGCGTGGCCCCGGGGATGAACCTGCCGCCCCGCAGTGCGGCCCGGGTCATGGGTGAGCCGTCGAACTGGGCGAGACTGACGGTGCTGACCTCCACCTGTCCGGCGATCCGTTCGAACACTGTGGGGAAAGGCTGCCACTCGGACGGGTTGACGCCTGGATCCCAGTTCCCCAGCAGGTTGACCACCTTGTCCTGGTCCGGGTCCAGGACGTCGTAGCCCACCATGCCGTGCTGGCCGGCAGGAAGTCCCGTCCCGAAGCTTGACAGTGCCGCTGCGGTGGTGGAGGGGAAGGCGGAGTCCAGCCACACCGGGACATCCCCCTGCCCGGCCTGCAACACCGAGCGCAGGAAGGGCGTGTGCGCGGACTTTTGCTTGAGGAGGTTCCGGCCCAGACCGTCCGCCAGCACCACGCACACCCGGGAGGCAGCCGGAAGTCCCAAGGTATTGGTGAAATCCTCCATGCCAAGGCTGGCCGCCGCGCTGGTCAGGACTTCGGCGATGGAGCGGTGCCCATAGGCGGGAGCGGGCGGAAGGTCGGGAGTGCGTCCGGAGGTTTGTACGGCGTGGTGGCGGTCTTCCGGCATCTCAGCGCTGCTGGTGCCCGCGGCTGAGCCGGTTGCCGAACACCCCGGACCGCGGCCGCGGCGCCATGGACTGGGCGTGGGATACGGGAGCGGCGGAACCGGTGTTGACCGCCCGCAGGGCCCGGGCAAAGAGTTTGGCGTCCTGCACGGCCTGGAGCCCGTCCGCCTCGGCGCTGATGCGGAGCACGATGTCCTCCTGCGCAATGGTTCCGGTGTAGCCGTGGTCCGCTTCGCACTGCGGATCGCCACAACTGGCCGGGCCCATGTCCAACCGCTGGCCGCCGGACCACGCGATGGACAGCGTCAGTTCCCGGACGGGATCGGACGGCTTGTAGTTCTGCGGCTGTGCGTACATGTAGCTCAGGACCACCGACCGGATCTGGGCCACGGGAACGGACTCGGTAGAGATCTGGGCGACGATCTGCTCCCCTGCCTCGTCCAGCTGCTGGTCGTCCACATGGGTGATGACCAGCATGTCTGCGGTCAGGACCAGGACGGTGATGTGGCGGCGCACTTCTGCCCTGTCGAAGTGGGTTTCCAGGTGCACCAGGTGGGCCACGCAGTCCCGGTCATCCAGTGCATCGTCGACGACGTCAGACACCAGGCGCGGATAGAACCCTGCCTTCTGCAGCGCATCCTCCAGGCTCTGGCCCTGGGCCCCGTGGTTGTGTGAGCTGTGCTGGCGGACTGCCTGGTTTTCATTGCCGGGCGTTTGGGGCGCCGACGCGGGAGGCTGGAAGCTCATGCCCCCATTTTCACAGATCGTCCGGTCACTTGCTAACCGCCTCAGCCCAGCATGGCCCGGCGGGCACTGTCCGTGCGCTGTGCGGCGTTGCCGATCCGCACGTCGGCGGCGAGGATCGTGACGCCTGAGGTGCCGCACAGGACAGGGTTGAATTCCGCCAGCGCAATCTCCGGATGGTTGTCCTTCATCCACGCCAGCCGCCCGGCCAGGTCCTCGAGGGCCTGCACATCCACGGCGGGCAGGCCCTGGTAACCGAAGAGCTTGCGGGACGCCCGGGGCGCCCGGATGAAGTCGTGCACGTCCGCCGCGGAGAGCGGTGGAACCCGGTGGGACCAGTCGTCCAGGAGGTTGACGGCGTCACCGGCGAGGCCGAACGAGATCACCGGCCCCAGCAACGGGTCCTCGATGGCCCGGAACGTGCATGCCTGCCCCACCGGCGCCATGGCCTGGACTTCGAGTGCCGGGTTTCCGTAGGCAGCGAGCGCGCGCCGCATCTGCAGCACGTTCAGGCGCAGCGATTCGGCGTCCTCGATGCCAAGCCGCACGCCGCCGAGGTCCAGCCGGTGGCGGAGGGCAGGTTCGGTGGTCTTCAGCACCACCGGCCAGCCCAGTGAGTCTGCGGCGGCAACGGCCTCATCCGGGGTGGTGAACGGGGCCGAGGGCAGGACAGTAATGCCGTAATGCCGCAGCAGCGAGGCCGTTGCCGCGGGGTCCAACTGCTTGAGCTGTTCGCCCGTGACGTCCCGCAGGAGTTCGTCGAGCTCTGCCGCAGCCTGCCGGGGGTCGCAGCCGGCAGGCTCCACGAAGTGCCCCTGGTCGCGCGCGGCCCATTCGGCGTACCGGACCACTGCGGCGAGGGCGGCGACGGCGGCGCCGGGATTTGAGAAGCAGGGGACGGTGCAGCCCTCGACGCCCAGCAGGCCCTCCACGTTGATGGCGGGGTCAAGGATTCCCGTGAAGGCTGCCACCACCGGCTTCCCTGCGCTGGCGGAACATTCCGCGAGGACCCTGGCCACCGTGTCGACGGTCAGCCCCCGGGCGGGCAGCAGTGCGGCGACCGCGGCGTGGACCGAGTCCGAGGCAAGGGCGTCAAGGAGGGCCGTCCGCAGCGCGGGCAGGGCCACCGACTGGCCGGAGTCCAGGTCGAGTCCGGACACCACTTGCGCCACTCCCAGCCCGTGCGCTGCCGCACTGTCTGCCACCACGTTGCCCAGCGCCTGGGAGTTGCTGAAGATGGCGACGTCGGCTCCGGCAGGCAGCGGGCGGCCTGACACCACCTGGGCGACGTCCACGAGCTGTTCAACGGTTTCGACGCGGATCACCCCGGACTGGCGAAGCATGGCGTCCAGTGCCCCGGCCGGCGCCTGCGTGGTCCGCACGGCGTGCCCCGGCGGCAGGCGGAGGCCCATGGTGTCCGATTTGGCCACGATGACCGGCTTGGTGCGTGCCAGCCGGCGTGCGATGCGGGAGAACTTTCGGGGGTTGCCGATCGACTCCAGGTACAGGCCGACGGCGGACGTATCGGCGTCGTCCTCCCAGTACTGCATCATGTCGTTGCCGGAGACGTCCGCCCGGTTGCCCGCGGAGAGCAGGCTGGACAGCCCGAGCCGGCGCCGGCTGGAGGCGGCATACAGCGAGACGCCGATGGCCGCCGACTGGCTGAACAGGCCCAGGCTGCCGCGCAGCGGCATGCTGGGCGCCATGGAGGCGTTCAGTGACACGTCCGGGTGGGTGTTGGCGATGCCCAGCGATGCGGGCCCGATAACGCGCATCCCGTTGGCCCTGGCCTGGCGCACCAGGGCGCGCTGCCGCTGGAGCCCGCGTTCGCCGTCGTCCGCGAAGCCTGCTGAGGCGATCACCACACCCTTGACCCCTGCCGCGGCGCACTCTTCTACCACGCCGGCCACTTCCTCGTAGGGCAC
Source organism: Arthrobacter sp. SAFR-044 (assembly GCF_059414985.1). Lineage (NCBI taxonomy): Bacteria > Bacillati > Actinomycetota > Actinomycetes > Micrococcales > Micrococcaceae > Arthrobacter > Arthrobacter sp. SAFR-044. The sequence goes on from NZ_JBPFDN010000009.1 coordinate 198,660, forward strand.
TGCGATGATGGCCAGCTGGACGGGCTGGGGAACCTCGGAGAGCTTGCCGTAGGACAGCATGCCCGCCAGTTCCAGCGCCTCCGGGTTGATGGCGTAGACCGGGCCGTGGAAACCGCCCTCGATGATGTGCTCCAGCAGCTGGTACCCCACGGTCCCCCACTTGCGGCTGGCCCCGATGACGGCAACGGACGACGGCGCCAGCAGCTCCCGGACGCTCCTCGCCTCCGCGCGGTGCTCGCGGGATTCCATCACGGCACGGGATTTTTCGGTGGGGTCGACGTTGAACTCCAGGCTGACGACGCCGTCGTCGAAGTGGCGCTTGACGTCGTAGCCGGCGTCGGAGAAGACCATCAGCATCTTGCGGTTCTCCGGCAGGACCTCGGCGGTGAACTTCCGGATCCCGTTTTCGTGCGCTGCGGCGGCTAGGTGCTCCAGCAGGATGGACCCGATGCCCCTCCCTTGGTGGGCGTCGGCGATGTTGAAGGCGACCTCCGCCTCGGTGGGATCGGTCAGCCGGTCATAGCGGCCGATGCCGATGATTTCGCCGCCGATGGTGATGACGAACGCCACCCGGTCCTTGTAGTCCACCTCGGTGAAGCGCTTGAGCTCCTTGGCGGACAGCCTGGCCTTGAACGCAAAGAAGCGCATGTAGATTGAATTCTGCGACTGCCCGGTATGGAAGGCCTGGACGGCGTCCGCGTCCGACGGGTGGATGGGCCGCAGATGCGCTGTCCCGCCGTCACGCAGGACGACATCGGCTTCCCAATGTTCCGGATATTCGCCGTCCCCGGGCTGATCCACCATAGGCTTAGCCTAGCCAAAAACTATCGCAGCACACCCAAAGGCTGCGCAGTAACCGCAGAAGGATTCACCAAACCCCATGGCCCGCCGGCAAAGTTCAAAACCCATCGTGGACGACAGCTACACGGAAAACATCGTCGATATCGACGTGACGTCCGAAATGCAGGGCTCCTTCCTGGAGTACGCGTACTCGGTGATCTACTCCCGCGCCCTGCCTGATGCCCGGGACGGCCTGAAGCCGGTGCAGCGCCGCATCCTGTACATGATGAGCGACATGGGCCTGCGCCCGGACCGCGGCCACGTCAAGAGCGCCCGTGTGGTGGGCGAGGTCATGGGCAAGCTGCACCCGCACGGTGACGCCGCCATCTACGACGCCATGGTTCGCATGGCCCAGGACTTTTCGCTGCGGCTGCCCCTGATCGACGGGCACGGCAACTTCGGCTCGCTCGACGACGGCCCGGCAGCCCCGCGGTACACCGAGGCCAGGCTGGCGGCGGCCGCCCTCACGCTGACCAACCACCTGGACGAAGACGTGGTGGACTTCGTTCCCAACTACGACAACCAGCTGACCCAGCCGGACGTCCTTCCCGCCGCCTTCCCCAACCTGCTGGTCAACGGCGCCACGGGCATCGCCGTCGGCATGGCCACCAACATGGCCCCGCACAACCTGGTGGAGGTCATCTCCGCTGCCCGGCACCTGATCGCCCACCCTGGCGCAACGCTGGATGACCTCATGCGGTTCGTGCCGGGACCGGACCTGCCCAGCGGCGGCCGGATCGTGGGCCTGGACGGCATCCGGGACGCCTATGCCACGGGCCGCGGGTCCTTCAAGACCCGCGCCAAGGTGGAAATCGAACAGCTCTCTGCACGCCGCACCGGCCTGGTGGTTACGGAACTGCCGTACATGGTGGGCCCGGAGAAGGTGATCGAGAAGATCAAGGATGCTGTCAACGCCAAGAAGCTGACCGGCATCAGCGACATCGTGGACCTGACCGACCGCAAGCACGGGCTGCGGCTGGTCATTGAGCTCAAGAACGGCTTCAACCCGAACGCGGTCCTGCAGCAGCTTTACCGGTACACGCCGATGGAGGACTCCTTCGGCATCAACAACGTCACCCTGGTGGACGGCCAGCCGCAGACGCTGGGCCTGGTGGACCTGCTGTCCGTCTACGTCAACCACCGGATCAACGTGGTCCGCCGCCGGACCGTCTACCGACTGGGCAAGAAGAAGGACCGCCTGCACCTGGTGGAGGGCCTCCTGATCGCCATCGTGGACATCGACGAGGTCATCCAGATCATCAGGTCCTCGGACGAGGCCGCGGCGGCCCGCGAGCGGCTGATGTCCATCTACGACCTCACCGAGATCCAGGCCAACTACATCCTGGAACTGCGGCTGCGCCAGCTCACCAAGTACTCGCGGATCGAGCTGGAGAAGGAGCAGGACGAGCTGCGCCGGGAGATCGCGGAACTGCAGGCCATCCTGGACTCGGAGGAACTGCTGCGGACGGTGGTCTCCGACGAGCTCGCCGTGATTGCCGAGGAACACGGGACGCCGCGCCGGACCGTGCTGCTGGAATCCGAGGCCGTGTCCCCCACCGTCGCTGCTGCCGATCCTGCGGCGGCCGACGGCAAGAAGGGCAAGGCCGTGCCGCTGTCCCTGGAGATCGCGGACGACCCCTGCTGGGCCATCCTCACCGCCTCCGGGCAGGTGGCGCGCACCGGCAACCAGGAACCCTTGGCCGAGGCAGGTCCCCGCAGCAGGCATGACGTGTACACGTCGGTGGTCAAGACGTCGGCCCGGGGCGAAATCGCTGCGGTCACCTCGCTGGGCCGCATGCTCCGGCTGCAGGTCATGGACATGCCGGTTTTGGCCCCCGTGGCTGGCCTCCCCAACCTTGCGGGGGGCGTTCCGGCCAAAGAGTTCCTGACCCTCGTCAAGGGTGAGTCCCTGGTGGCGTTCGTACGGCTGGACGAAGTCCTGGCCATCGGCACCGCCCAGGGCGTGGTGAAGCGCGTCCAGCCGGACTACCCGTTGAACCGTGAAGACTGGGAGGTCATCACCCTCAAGGACAAGGACGTGGTGGTTGGAGTGGCTCCTGCCGGTGGCGATGACACCGAACTGGTGTTCCTCACCCGGGAGGCCCAGCTGCTGAAGTTCACCGCAGCCGTGGTCCGCCCCCAGGGCCGCACTGCCGGCGGCATGGCTGGCATCAAACTCGCCGCGGGTGACCAGGTGATCTTCTTTGGTGCCGTGAAGCCCCAGGATGAGGCCGCCGTCGTGGTCACCATCGCCGGTACCAACGGCGCCCTCCCAGGCACCGCCCCGGGCACGGCCAAGGTCACGGCCTTCTCCGAATACCCTGCGAAGGGGCGTGCCACGGCCGGGGTCCGGGCGCACCGGTTCCTGAAGGGTGAGGACATGCTGCTGCTGGCCTGGGCAGGGCATGGACCGGCCAAGGCCTCCTCCGCCGGTGGAGTGGCGCGGTCGCTGCCGCAGGAGCACGGCCGCCGCGACGGCTCGGGCGTCCCGCTCTCCCAGGCCGTGGACGTGGTGGGCCCGGCCATGGCGTGGACGGACGGGGCCGCAGCCGGGGAAACCGCCGAGTAGCGGCTGCCTCCACTGACGGCGCACAGCTTAGACTGCTCCCATGCCTATCGTTCCTGATGAAAAGAACTGGACCTGGGTCCTGTCCCGGCCCTGCCCGGAATGCAATTTCCACGCCTCCACGGCCACCCCCGCCACGGTCCCCGGAAGCATCGAAAGCATGATCCCCCGGTGGCTGGCGGTCCTCCGCCGGCCGGACGCGGCAGAGCGCCCCGACGGGCAGACGTGGTCGGCGCTGGAGTACGCATGCCACGTGCGGGACGTCTTCGCCCTTTTCAACCAGCGCCTGAACCTGATGCTCACGGAGGATGACACCCGCTTCGCCGACTGGGACCAGGACCGTACAGCCATCGAGAAGGACTACGCCAACGCCGACCCGTCGGATGTGGGTCCGGAACTGGCGGCGGAAGGGCACGAGGCCGCCGAGTCCTTCGCCCGTGTCCCCGAAGACGACTGGGGACGCAAGGGGCTGCGCAGCAACGGCTCGGAGTTCACCGTCCTGACGCTCTCCCAATACTTCCTGCACGACGTAGTCCATCACCTCCACGACGTCGACGGCTGACGGCGGGGTTCCTGCTGCGGCGCCCTGGTTGGCGGCGGCGCACGGTAGCGGGGGCTCAGCGCGAGGGCGCCAGGGATCCCCGGGGCTGTCCGGAGGAGGCCGTGAGGTCCAGCCTGGCGTCACCGGCATGGATATCGGCGGGGTTGTGCGTGACCAGCACCACGGTGCGGTCCCCCAGCCCGGCACGCAGGTCCGCCAGCATGGCAGCCGCTGACTCCGCATCCAGGTGGGCGGTGGGTTCATCCAGCAGGATCACTTCGGCTCCGGTCAGCAGGGTCCGCGCCACAGCCAGGCGCTGGCGCTCGCCGCCGCTCAGGAAGGCACCACCGGGACCGATCCGGGTGTCCAGCCCCGCCGGCAGCCGGCCCACCAGTCCTGAAAGTCCGACGGCGGCGAGGACGGCTTCCAGCTCGCCGTCACCTGCCGTGGATGCGACGTTCCCTGACGGCCGTCCCAGCAGCAGGTTTCCCCGGATGGTGGAATCGAACAGGTGGGCCTCCTGCGGGCACCACGCTGCACGGCCCGTAACCATGGCCTGCCCCGCGGCCGGCGGCAGGAAGCCGAGCAGCACCGAGAGCAGCGTGGATTTTCCCGAACCGGACGGTCCCGTGACGGCCAGCCAGCGCCCGGGGCCGGCCACCGCATCCACGCCGGAGAAGACCGGAGAGCCGCCCGGCCATGCCGCGGCCAGGTCCACCAGTTCAACGCCTGGTGCGTCCCCGGCACTGGGGGGAACGTGCTGCAGGCCGCCAGGGCTTTCGCCTCCCTGAAGGGCGCCGGACTCCCCCACCCGGCGCATGACCGAGCGCAGCGCGGGAAACTGGCGCACCGCCGTCGTCATCGCTGCGTAGGGTTCCACCAGCGCGAGCAGCAGGAGGACCACCACGGCCGCCGTCGCGGGGGCCACCTGGGCCGTGAGGACCCCGGGGCCCGCCAACCAGGCGGCCGCCAGCGCGGCCGTGCCGCAGGCCGCGGTGGCGACGGCATGCCCCAGCCCGTCCGCCCAGGCCGAGCGCTGCGACGCACGGGTGGCGTCCCGGTCCTCCGCCAGCAGCGCGTCAAGCACGCGGGGCGCAACGCCGTTGGCGTGCAGTTCGGCCCGGGCATCGAGGGCAGCGGTGACGCGGCGCAGGACGCCGGAACGCAGGGACTGCTCGGCGGCGGCGGATTTGCGGTCGCCCCACAGGGCGGCGGCGGGCGCCACGAGCAGGCCGCTGATGGCTGCTGCCGCCACGGCTGGAAGGGCGTCAGGCACCAGGATGCCGGTGGCAGCTATGGCCAGGACAGATACCGCGAACGCCGTGACAGGGGGCAGGACCACGCGGGGCAGGAGGTCCCGGACGGTGTCGACGTCGTCGATCACCGTCCCCAGCACGTTTCCGCCCTGCAGGAGCCGGCGCAGCGACAGTGCCCTGCGGCTCAGGGATTCCCAGAGGCGGCCGCGGAGCCGGGTGAGTGCGGCGAACACGGCATCGTGCAGCAGCAGCCGCTCCCAGTAGCGGAACACAGCCCGGCCAATGCCGAAGAACCGGACACCGACAATGGCGGTCAGGAGATACAGGATGGGCGGCTGTTCACTGGCCCGGATGATGAGCCAGCCCGACAGGCCGGAAAGCGCCACGGCGAAGACGGCCGCCAGGGTGCCGACGAAGGCCGCAGCCGCGAACTTTCCCCGGACCGGCGCAAGGAGTGCGGCCAGGAGGCGGCCAGAACCGGGGACGGCCTGCGCAGGACCGCCGGCGGAGGAATTCCCTGTGGTCTGGCTGTCCGTGGAAGCGCTGGCGGCGCCCGCGTCCCCCGCACTGCTTCCTGCGGGGTCCGCCGAGCCGGCGGGCAGGGAGGCGGGCAGGGAGGTGGGCAGGAACGCCACGCCTCCGCCCGCCTGACGGGCTGTAGCCGTGGCCCGCGCCACCGGCACCAGCACGTCCGCAAGCTGCCGGGTGCGCTCGTTGTGGGCCACCAGGATCACGGTGACCTGGCCGCGGAGCAGGCGGATGGCGTCCTCGACGACGACGGCAGAAGCGTCATCGAGGTGTGCGGTGGGTTCGTCGAGCAGCAGGAGGGTAGCCCCGGCGTCGATCCTGGCAAGGCCACGGGCCAGTGCCACACGGCGGAGCTCGCCCGGGCTCAGCTCCGCCTGGTGCTTTGCTGCCAGGTGCCCGGCTCCGGCGCGTTCAAGGCATTGCCGGGCCGCGTCTTCGGCGGTGAACCGGTCCGGGGCGTGGCCCGGGTCCGGTGAGAGGTACAGCAGCACTTCGTCCAGGACGGTTCGGGCCACCATGACGGGGTGCTGCGGCACCCAGGCCACGGCACGGCGGTCCAGCCCGGTGATGGAGCCGGCGATGCTTGTTCCGTCTCCATGGCCAATGGTTCCGGCCAAGACGCCCAGGACAGTGCTCTTGCCCGCACCGCTGGGGCCCTCCAGTGCCGTAATCCTGTCCAGCGGTGCGGTGAAGGTGAGGGGTCCGACGGCGGTTCCGGACCTGCCGGCGTAGGTCACCGTGAGTCCGGTGACCTCCAGCGGGGCGCCCGGCCTGCCGGCCTTGGCCGCGGGCAGCGGTGTTGGCTCCGGCGCCCGGGTCACCGCGGTTGTTTCCGCGAGCGCCACCCTGCCGTCGTCGCTGGCGTGGTGGGCGGTGCCGAGTTCCCGCAGCGGGAGGTAGCAGTCCGGGGCGAGGAGGAGGGCCAGCAGGCCCGCCTCCAGCGGCATGTCGCCGTGGACCAGCCGGACGCCGATGAAGACGGCCACCACCGCCACGGAGATGGTGGCGATGAGTTCCAGGGCCAGCGCGGACAGGAACGCAGTGCGCAGGGTGCCCATGGTGCGCGAACGGTATTCCTCCGAGATGTCTTCGAGGGCCTTGCGCTGGGCGGTGGCACGGCCCAGCCCCACCAGGACCGGCAGGCCCTTGGCGAGCTCCAGCATGTGCGCTGACAGCCGCGCCAGCGAGGCCTGGGCCTCCCGCACGTTGTCCTCGGTGTACCGGCCGATCAGCACCATGAACACCGGGATCAGGGGCACCGTCAGCACGATGACCAGCGCGCTGACCCAGTCCGCGAAGAGGATCCGGGCCCCCAGCAGCAGCGGAACGGCCGCGCAGTTGACCAGCGCGGGAAGGAACTGGGTGTAGTAGCTGTCCAGTGCGTCCAGGCCACGGGTGGCAAGGACCGCCAGGCCGCCGTCGCCGGGCCCGGCTCCGCGCACGCCGGTACGCAGCGCCCGCTCCAGCAGCTCAGCGCGCAGTTCTTCCTTCACGCCCAGTGCGGCGCGGCGGGCAGCGACGGCCTGGCCCCACACGGTCAGGGACCGGAGGACGACGCCGAGGAGTCCGGCGGTCAGTTGGCTCCCCCAGGCCGGGTTCCCGGCAACCAGTCCGGCCAGGACGGAGGCCACCGCCTGGCCGATCAGGACCAGGGACAGGGCCTTGAGCGCTGCCAGCAGTCCCAGCCAGTAGATGGCTGAGCGGGTGGAGGGACCGGCGGGAAAAGTTGGGCGCACGTCAGCCCTTGGTGGTAAAGGCCTTGGCAGCCACCGCCGGGAGGAAGCTGTGGGCTTCCGGGATGTGCGCCGCGCTGACGCGGCGGCGGAACACCCAGTAGGTCCAGGCCTGGTAGGCAATCACCAGGGGAAGGCCAAAGGCCGCCACGATGCTCATCAGTCCCAGGGTGTAGTCGGAGGACGAGGCGTTGGAGATGGTGAGGTCAAAGGCGCTGTCCAGCGTGGAAGGCAGCACTACGGGGAACACGGCTCCGAAGATGGCGGTCGTGCCCAGCACCAGGAAGGCTCCCAGGGCCAGGAAGGCCCTGCCCTCAGAACCCTTCCGGGCCAGCAGCCAGGCAGTAAGGGCGGCACCGACTGCCAGGACAACGGCCGCCCAGGTCCAGGGCTTGCCGTCCATGAACTGGATGGCGAGGGCCCATGCTGCGATGGGAAGGAGCAGGACCGGCAGGAGCCGCACGAACCATTGCCGGGCCCGGTGCCGGACCTCGCCGTCGGTCTTGAGTGCCAGGAAGGCAAGGGCGTGCAGGAGCGAGAATCCCACCACTGCCACGCCGCCAAGGAGGGCGTAGCCACTGAACCAGGCCATGGGGCCGCCCTCGCGGTCGCCGTTGGCGTTCAGCGGCAGGCCGGTGGTGGTGAGGGCCAGGGCGGCACCCACGCCGAAGGCTGCGAAGAAGGAGCCCAGCGCGATGGCCCAGTCCCACCGGTTCCGCCAGCTGTCGGTGTCCACCTTGCCGCGGTATTCAAACGCCACGGCACGGAAGATCAGGGCCAGCAGGACCACCAGCAGCGGCAGGTAGAGCGCGGAGAACAAGGACGCGTACCAGAGCGGGAAGGCGGCGAAGGTGGCGCCGCCGGCGGTCAGCAGCCACACCTCATTGCCGTCCCAGACGGGTCCGATCGTGTTCAGCAGCACGCGGCGTTCGGTGTTGTCGCGGGCGAAGAGCTTCATCAGCATCCCCACGCCCAGGTCGAAGCCCTCCAGGAAGAGGTAGCCGGTCCACAGCACCGCGATGGCGATGAACCAAATGGTGGGAAGCAGTTCCATTGTGTGTTTCCTCTGCTCGGTCTGCGGGTGCGGTTAGTAGGCGAAGGCCAGGACGTCGTCGGCCGGTTTGGTGTCCCCGCTGCCGCCGGGTGTTTCATCCTCGTTCTCGTCCGCCGGCGCGTGGCCCAGTTCCGGCATCGCGGACACCACGCCGCCGCGGATGTACGTGACCAGCAGCTTCACCTCCACCACCAGCAGGACGGCGTAGACGGCGGTCAGGGCCACCAGCGAGGCAATCAGCTCGCCGGCGGAGACGCCCGGTGAGACGGCGGCCGCGGTGAACATGAATACCTGGTCGATGCCGCTGGGATCGGGGTTGGGCGCCACCACGAACGGCTGCCGGCCCATCTCGGTGAAGATCCAGCCGGCGGCGTTGGCGCCGAAGGGGGCCAGGATGCCGAAGACGGCCAGGCGCATGAGCCACCGGGATTCCGGGACCGTGCCCTTGCGGGTAAGCCAGAGTGCCACCAATGCCGCCAGCGCGGCGAGGCCGCCGAAGCCGATCATCATCCGGAAGCCCCAGTAGGTGACTTCCATGACGGGCACGTACTGGATTTCCTGGCCGGCCCGGTCACCGTAGATCGGGTTGTCCGGCAGGTGGGTTCCGTAGTTGGCCTTGTATTCGGGCAGCAGGCTGTTGACGCCCTGGACCTCGGTGGTGAAGTCGCCCTTTGCCAGGAAGGACAGGATGCCCGGAACTTCGATCACGGCCACCACGTCGTCGCAGTTCTTGGATCCCACGTTGCCGATGCTCAGGACGGAGAAGCCCGTGCCGTCGTGGCAGGCAGCCTCCGCCGCGGCCATCTTCATGGGCTGCTGCTGGAACATGAGCTTGCCCTGCAGGTCACCGGTGACGGCGGTGCCGGCGAACGAGATCATGGCCACCACGGCGCCGATGCGCAGGGACCGGATCCACACCTTGTGGTCGGCAAGGTCCCGGCCCGGGATCCGGGCGTCTTCACCCGGGATGACCCGGCCGTCGGCACCCACGGTGTCAACGCCGTCGTGCCGCCTCCGCCACAGGTGGTACCAGGCGATGCCCAGGAGGAAGCCGCCTGCCACGGCGAGGGCGCCGAAGAGGGTGTGCGGGACGGCAACGAGGGCGGTGTTGTTGGTGAAGACGGCCCAGGCGTCGGTCATGACGGGCCGGCCGTTGATCATTTCCACGCCCACCGGGTGCTGCATCCAGCTGTTGGCGACGATGATGAAGTAAGCGGAAAGCGCTGATCCAATGACGGCCACCCACAGGCAGGCAAGGTGGATGGCGGGCTTGAGCTGCTTCCAGCCGAAGATCCACAGGCCCAGGAAAGTGGACTCGACAAAGAAGGCGAGGAGGGCCTCGAGGGCCAGCGGTGCGCCGAAGACGTCACCCACGAAGCGGCTGTACTCGCTCCAGGCCATGCCGAACTGGAACTCCTGCACGATGCCCGTGGCGACGCCCATGATGAAGTTGATGAGGAAGAGCTTCCCCCAGAACTTGGTCATGCGCAGGTACTCGGGCTTGCCGGTGCGGTACCAGGCCGTCTGGATAACGGCCACCACCAGGCCCAGGCCGATGGTCAGCGGCACCATCATGAAGTGGTAGACCGTGGTGATACCGAATTGCCAGCGTGCGATTTCCAAGGCGTCCATGGCAGTCCCTACTGTTAGCCAATGCAGTTTTCTACGCTCCGTAGAACTGTAACTTCTACAAAGTGTAGAACATGGTCGGCGGCGGATGAAAACCAATTACCCTCCCCTAGGATCGCCCACGGGGGCGCGGCGCGCCAGATGTTCTACCCGATGTAGAAGGTTCGGCGGTTTCGGGGTAAATTTAGTGGTGTAGTTGAACAACCGCGTGACGTCACCGGGCGCCCAGGCGCATGGTGCGGGGAAATAAAGGAAAAGTGAAATGGCTAGTCTTGGTGAACTGGAACGGGCAGTGATGGACCTGCTCTGGGCGGGCCACGAAGCGGCTACGGCCAACACCCTGAGGGACCAGTTGGCGCGCACGTCGACTGCACAGGGCGGGCCGGGCCACGAAGGCAAGGAACTGGCCGTCACGACAGTACTTACCGTACTTTCCCGCCTGGAGAAGAAGGGGCTGGTGGAACGCGAACGCGGAACCCGCCCGCACCGTTACCAGGCGGTGTCCAGCCGCGCAGACCACACCGCTGAACTGATGCATGAGGTCCTGGGTTCAGCCCCGGACCGTGAGGCCGTCCTGGCCCGCTTCATCGGGTCAGTCTCCGAAGGTGAAGCCGAGACGCTGCGCAAACTGCTGGGCCACCTCTAGCACACCATGTTCTGGGCCTCATACCTGCTGGCGGTCCTTGCGATTATCCTGGCCTGGCCGGTGCCGATCCTCCTGTCGCGGGCACAATGGCCGGCCAGGTCGCCATTCACGGCGATGCTCTTATGGCAGGCGATCGCCTTGGCAGGTGGCCTCTCCATGATCGGCGCCATGCTGGTCTACGGCCTGGAACCTGTTGGTGACAACCTCATCGCGGGGCTGCGCGCCCTTGCCGGCATGGTGCTTTTCAACGCCCCCACCACGGCACTGGGGTTCTGGCATATTTTTGCCCTGTCTGCCGCCGCCCTGCTCACGGCCCACCTGGTGTTCACGCTGCTGCTGACGTACTACAAAATCCAGCGGCAGCGTCGCCGGCACCGCGAACTGCTCGCCCTCCTGGCCTCCCCATCCGGCCAGGACGCCGGAACCCTCGTCATCAGCCACGACTCCCCTGTCGCCTACTGCCTTCCGGGCGGCGCCCGGTCGGTGACCGTCCTGTCGGACGGCCTCATGGCGGCCCTTGAACCAGCCGAACTGCGTGCCGTCCTGATCCACGAGAACGCCCACCTGAGCCAGCGGCACCACCTGCTGCTCTGGGCCTTCGCAGCCTGGCGGCAGGCCCTCCCCTGGCTTCCCACCACCCGGCTTGCGCAGGAATCGGTGAACTCGCTCATCGAAATGCTGGCCGACGACGTCGCCCTCCGGACCGAGAGCAAAGCAACCCTCATCAAGGCCATCGCCATCGTGGCCAGCGGCTCCGCAGCCAGCGCGGGCACCGGCGACATCCGGCCCTCCACCCCCGCCCTGGCCCTGTCCGGGCTCGAGGCAGCAGCGGGCGGCCCGGGATCGGATGCCGTGAGGACCGCGGCCTCGAGGGTCAGCCGCCTCCTGACGCCGCAGCCCCAGCTTCCTGCCGCCGTCCGCAGTGCGGTCATGGCCGGCTGCGTCCTGCTGCTTGCCCTGCCCACGGCATTGCTCGTGGTTCCCGGACTGCTCGGCTGACGCCGGCGGCAATCGGGCTGCTGGGCTGGCGCCGGCGGCAATCAGGCGTCGATGCGCTCCCGGTCCAGGCTGGACGCGCCGGCGATGATGAAGTCCTTGCGCGGGGACACATCCGAGCCCATCAGCAGGTCGAAAATCTCTTCTGCCTGCTGCGCGTTTTCGATTCCCACCTTGCGCAGGGTCCGGTGCCGCGGGTCCATGGTGGTCTCGGCCAGCTGCTCGGCGTCCATTTCCCCCAGCCCCTTGTACCGCTGGATGGGCTCCTTGTACCGCTTGCCCTCCTTGGCCAATCGGGCCAGCAGCACGTGGAGTTCGGCCTCCGAGTAGGTATAGATCATCTCGTTGGCCTTCTGGCCGGCATTGATGACCTCCACGCGGTGCAGCGGCGGCACCGCGGCAAATACCCTGCCTTCGAGGATCATGGGCCGCATGTAGCGGAAGAAAAGGGTCAGCAGCAGCGTGCGGATGTGGGCGCCGTCCACGTCGGCGTCGGTCATGAGGATCACCTTCCCGTAGCGGGCGGCGCTGATGTCGAAGCTGCGGCCGGAACCCGCGCCGACCACCTGGATCAGGGCTGCACACTCGGCGTTGGAGAGCATGTCCCCCACCGAGGCCTTCTGGACGTTGAGGATCTTGCCGCGGATGGGCAGCAGCGCCTGGAAGTCCGAGGAGCGGGCCAGCTTGGCCGTGCCCAGCGCGGAATCACCTTCCACGATGAACAGTTCGGAGCGTTCGACGTCGTCCGTCCGGCAGTCGGCCAGCTTGGTGGGCATCGAGGAGGTTTCCAGCGCGTTCTTGCGCCGCTGGGTTTCCTTGTGCACGCGGGCCGAGATGCGCGACTTCATCTCGTTGACGATCTTTTCCAGCAGCAGCGCCGACTGGGCCTTGTCGTTCCGGTTGCTGGCGGACAGCTTGGCGGAAATTTCGCGCTCCACCACCTTGGCCACGATGGCGCGGACCGCGCTGGTGCCCAGGATTTCCTTGGTCTGGCCTTCGAACTGCGGTTCAGCGAGCCGGACCGTCAGCACTGCGGTCAGGCCGGCGAAGATGTCGTCCTTTTCGATCTTGTCGTTGCCGGCCTTGAGCTTGCGGGCGTTGGTCTCGACGGCTTTGCGGAAAGTCTTGATCAGGGCCTGTTCGAACCCCGACTGGTGCGTACCGCCCTTCGGGGTGGCGATGATGTTGACGAAGCTCCGTACGGTGCTGTCGTAGCCGATCCCCCAGCGGAGCGCCACGTCCACCTCGCAGTCACGCTCTACTTCGGCCAGCTGGCTGTGCCCCCGTTCGTCGAGGACCGGGACCGTCTCCTTGAACTTCCCTGACCCGTGCAGCCGCCAGACGTCGGTGACGGCCGGGTCCGCTGCAAGGAACTCGACGAATTCTGAAATGCCGCCGTCGTGGTGGAAGACCTCCTCGTGGGGGCCGGCTTCACCCGGCGTCCCGGGGACCCTGCGCTCGTCCCGCACCGTGAGCTTGAGTCCGGGCACCAGGAAGGAAGTCTGGCGGGCACGGGCCGCGAGGTCCTCGTAGGAGAATTTTGCGTCTGGGGTGAAGATCTGCCGGTCCGCCCAGTAACGGATCCTCGTCCCGGTGACGCCGCGCTTGGCTTTGCCCACCACGTCCAGTACGGAGTCGTTGACGAAGGGCGTGAACGGTGCTGCCGGATCCAGGCGGGAACCGGTGTCTTTGAAGCGGCCGGGTTCACCGCGGCGGAAGGACATCTTGTAGGTCTTGCCGCCCCGGTCCACCTCCACGTCCAGCCGCGAGGACAGGGCGTTGACCACGGAAGCGCCCACGCCGTGCAGGCCGCCCGAGGCTGTGTAGGAGCCGCCGCCGAACTTGCCGCCGGCGTGGAGCTTGGTGAAGACAACTTCGACGCCGGTGAGCCCCGTCTTGGGTTCCTTGTCGACGGGAATTCCGCGGCCGTCGTCGTGGATCTCCACGGAGTTGTCGGCGTGCAGGATGATCTTGATGTCATGGCCGAACCCGGCCAGGGCCTCGTCCACGGAGTTGTCGATGATTTCCCAGAGGCAGTGCATGAGGCCGCGCGAGTCGGTCGAGCCGATGTACATGCCCGGGCGTTTGCGGACGGCTTCGAGGCCCTCCAGGACGGAGAGGTGCCGGGCGGTGTACTCAGAGCTGGGTGCCACTGGTGATGAACTCCTTCAGGGACGACGGCGCGGCGCTGGGACCGCACCTTCTAGGGTAGTCGGCGGCAGCGGTCCCGGCCGCCTGCCACACCCGCGGACCGGTGTGCGGCGCGCCACGAACCCGGGTGACGGGCGGAACTGTGGAGTTCTTGACCGAACCTTGCGGATACGCGCACAGCGAACTTGCCCCATCCTTGCGATGGTTTGGATACGAATGCTGGTTATATAGATGTACTGATCTACTAAGGAGGCCGATATGACAACAGCAGTGGCAGACCGCACGCTGAATGCACTGGACCGGTGCGACCGTTGCGGAGCTCAGGCATATGTCCGGGTTGTACTCGAGTCCTCCGGCGGTGAACTGCTGTTCTGCGGCCACCACGCCCGTGCAGTCGAGTCGACGCTCAAGCCGTTGAGCTCCGACTGGCACGACGAGACGGGAAAGCTTCACGAGAAAGCTGCCGTTGAAATCGACTAGATGAGGCATCGGTAACAACGAATCCTGCGGGGCTCTTCCACACGGAAGGGTCCCGCAGGCGTTTAAGGACCCGCATCAGGGCTGATCCTGCCCCGCCCCCGCGGACTGCGGAAACCTTCCCGGGGGGAACTTGAAGACAATGGACCCGACAAGACAATGGACCCGACGACAACAGGGGCCGTCCCGAACCCACCCTTTTCGGTGGATCCGGGACGACCCCTGTTCAACCCTGCAGACGACTTAGTCCAGGTAGTCCCGCAGCACCTGCGACCTGGAGGGGTGGCGGAGCTTGGACATGGTCTTCGATTCGATCTGGCGGATCCGCTCGCGGGTGACGCCGTAGACCTTTCCGATTTCGTCTAAAGTCTTCGGCTGGCCGTCCGTGAGGCCAAACCGCATGGCAACCACGCCGGCTTCGCGCTCGGAGAGGGTATCCAGCACCGAGTGCAGCTGCTCCTGGAGGAGGGTGAAGCTCACGGCATCAGCCGGGACAACGGCCTCAGAGTCCTCGATCAGGTCGCCGAACTCGGAATCGCCGTCCTCGCCGAGGGGGGTGTGCAGCGAAATGGGTTCGCGGCCGTACTTCTGGACCTCGACAACCTTCTCAGGGGTCATGTCCAGTTCCAGTGCCAGTTCCTCGGGCGTGGGCTCGCGGCCCAGGTCCTGCAGCATCTGGCGCTGGACGCGTGCCAGCTTGTTGATGACCTCAACCATGTGCACCGGGATACGGATGGTGCGGGCCTGGTCGGCCATGGCGCGGGTGATGGCCTGGCGGATCCACCAGGTGGCGTAGGTGGAGAACTTGAAGCCCTTGGTGTAGTCGAACTTCTCAACGGCGCGGATGAGGCCCAGGTTGCCTTCCTGGATCAGGTCCAGGAACAGCATGCCGCGGCCGGTGTAGCGCTTGGCCAGCGAGACCACAAGGCGAAGGTTGGCCTCCAGCAGGTGGTTCTTGGCGCGCTTGCCGTCGTGGATGATGAATTCGAGTTCACGCTTGTACTTCGGATCCATGGACCCGTCGTCAGCGGCGATCTTCTCCTCGGCAAACAGCCCGGCTTCGATGCGCAGCGCAAGGTCCACTTCCTGCTCAGCGTTGAGCAGTGCCACCTTGCCGATCTGCTTCAGGTAGTCCTTGACGGGGTCGGCCGTGGCACCTGCAGACATGACCTGCTGCACGGGGGCGTCGTCGTCGTCTGCATCGGAGTAGACGAAGCCCTTGCCGCTGCCGGCGGCACCCTTGACGGGTTCAGCGTCGGCATCCTCAACTGCTTCCGCGCCTTCGAGGACGATGTCGTTGTCGTCGATGTCTTCCTCGACTTCTTCGACCTCGTCCGGGTCAACGTCACCGGACTTTCCTGCGGCCGCTGCTGCAGCCTTGGCGCCGGGCTTGGGCCCACGCTTTTTGGGCTCGCGCTTGCCGTCCGCTGCAGCCTCCCCGGCCGAAGCCTTGTTGGCTGCCCGCGTGGCTGCCCGCTTGGCATTGGTCGCGGCCTGCTTCTCCTCAGGGGACAAGACATCCTGGGCGGCGGAATCCTTCTTCGTGGAAGACGGGGTCACAGAAAACCTTTCTAGCGGTGGTCTGTGGAATCACCATACGGGCAACACCACTATGACCCTGTCAAGTCCGTGATGAAAACCGAGCGCCACCACGGCCGGCAGAGTCACTTAAGACAACTCCCGGAGTGGCTGTAATGTTCCCTTGCGGGACGCTGACAAGCACTCGGTACACGGACCCAACCGGGTCTCGGCATCCATTGTCTCATGATTTGCCGGAATCCGGCCTCTCCCGCCGCCATCCGCTCACAAACCTTCCTTCCCTGTTGCCTTCTCCCCCGCGCTTTCCTCCCCGAACTTCTGCCATGCCGCGTCCTTCCGGGCCGCCCAGCCACAGAGTGTTCCCCTGCCCACGAGGTCCAGCAGCAGTTCCGCGAGCCGGTAGCCCGGCTCAAGTTCAAGAGCCTGGTCCAGGTAAGCGGCAGAGTAGGATCCGCGGCCCCGGCACCACGCAACCCAGCCCTGAAGCGTCAGCGCCGCGGCCGCTGCGCCACCGCCCAGCACAGCCAATTGGCCAAGAACCCGGTCCAGCGCGTCCAGGCCCTCCCAGTCGGGAACGTCCGGCGCCAGCCCCATGAGGACCTCGCCGTAGCCCGCAGGCACAGAGCCGGAAGCGGCCGCGGTTCCCCGCAGCAGGCGCAACTCCCGTGGACGGGCCGCAGCCTGCCCCGCCGCACCGGACCTTCTGCTTCCCCTCCGCGGTTGGCGGCCCGCGAAGTCCGCCGGAGGCAACAGCGGCAGCGGCACCACGGAGACCCCGCTGGAGTCCCCACCCCCGTCGTGAAGGACGCCGAACTGCTCGGCTCCGGCCTCCGCAGCGTTCCGGCCTGCCGCTGCCATCACCAGTACCGCGTCGCGCCAGGTGGGACAGAGCAGCGTGGCACGGAGGAAGGCGTCGCGCTCAACATCCGCCATCCATGGCCGTGCCGGCGTCCTGTCCAACAGCATCTCCCAGAAGTCGAGCACGGCATCGAACTGTGCCCTGGATCCGGACCGTCCGGCAAGCTCTTCCTCCCAGCCTTTCTGCGCCTCCAGGACGGCGGCCAGGTGCATGGCGGGGACGGCTGTTGCCGGACCGCGGCCTGTCTTGGGAGCCGGGCCAACGCTGCTGCCCCTGTACACCATCTCCGTATTCAACATGCTGTCCGTGATCTGCTGCACGGGCCTACCTGGAAGCGGGCAACAGGAAGGATCAGCGCAGAATGCGTCGCGCCAGTATTCGCCGCCCACAAACCAGGCATCGCGGACCGGCATCCCGCCCTGGGCCAGGGCGGACTGCACCGCCGAAATCAAACGGTCGTAGTCGGACGGCGGAAGCATGCCGGCGTCGCTGGTGAACACTGCCAGCAACGCGCCGTCTGCCTCCTGGTCAGACTCAAGGTAGCGGCGGACGGCACGGGCGAACCCTGCCGGGTCTGCCTGTATGTCCGGTCCCGGGAGGTCGAGCCGCAACGTGGCCCCGAGCCTGGTGCCGTGCAGCGTCATGGCCACCAGGCTGGATTCAGGCCAGTAACCCAGGGAGTGGGGGATGAAGCCAAGGATGTCTTCCGGCCCGCGGACTGTTAATCGTTCTGAAGCTGTCATTGCTCCAGCATTCGCCCGGACCCAACCCCGCAGAAGGGCGTCCTTGGCCTAAGTGGAAAAGTCCGCCAACCGGCAGCCAAACCCGCGCCACACGGGCCTGTGCAGGAGTAGTCAGTCGTCGGTGGGCGTCGTCTGGCGACGGCGGGCCAGGCTTTCCCGGCGCTGCCGGGCCAGGGCGCTGCGCAGTGGCGGCACCACGATCCCCTGGTCGGCCATCTGCCGGCGCACCTTTCGCCGGGAGGCCAGGATCGCGGCGGCGCCGAAGGCCAGGAGCAGGAACTGGACGCTCAGGGCCAGCCGGAAGGGATCCAGCCCGTACAGCACCCCCTGCGAGAAACCGGAAGCGTAGAGGACGTCCAGCACCAGGCCGATCAGGAAGATGGACACGAGGGCGGCAATGAAGCCGCCAACATTGACGATCCCGGTGGCGGTGCCGATCCGGTGCGCAGGGTTGAAGGTGCGGGCGAAGTCGAAACCGATCATCGAGCCTGGGCCGCCGATTGCGAGCACCACCACCAGGCCGGCCAGCAGCCACAGCGGAGCCCGGCCGGGCAACAGCAGCACCGCCGCCCAGGCCGCGGCGGTGCCGGCGGCGATCAGCAGCACCATGGTGGAACGGCGCAGCGGGTGCCGTGAAACGAAGCGCCCAATGAAGGGGCCAACCGCCATCGCGGCGGCGACGTACAGCGCCATCAGGGCGGCGACGGTTCCGGCATCCAGGCCCTGGCCGGAAATCAGGAATGGATAGCCCCAGGTCATGGCAAATACGGTGCCGGAGAACTGGATGGTGAAGTGGCTCCACATTCCCAGCCGGGTGCCGGGCTGGCGCCATGCCCGGGCCAGCGACGCCCCGGTGGCCCGGAGCCCCTGCCGTGCATGCGGCCGTTCGGTGCCCGGCGGAGCGTCCTGCAACAGCAAGACGACGAGTACGACGGCGAGCGCGGACATCCCTGCCAGCATCAGGAAGGCGGGGGTCCATCCCGCGAGGTGGAGGACCAGCGCGAAGGGCAGGACACTGAACAGCTGCCCCAACTGGCCGGACATGCCCGTTAACTGGGTGACCAGGGGTACCCGGGCGGGAGCGAACCACAGCGGAATGAGCCGGATCACCGAGATGAAGGTCATGGCATCGCCCGCGCCCACCAGGACGCGGCCCAGGACTCCCCCGGGAATGCTTTCTGCAAAGGCCAGCTGCAGCTGCCCGAGTCCCATCAGGACGGCGCCGCCGGCAATCATGGCCCGCGATCCGAACCTGTCCACCAGCACGCCCACGGGAATTTGGAGGCCGGCGTAGACCAGCAGCTGCAGGACTGTGAAGAAGGAGATGGCGGACGCGCTGGCGTGGAACCGCTCTGTCGCCTCAAGTCCCACCACACCGAACGAGGTGCGCTGCGCCACGGCCACCAGGTACCCGAAAATTCCAATGGTCCAGATAAGCCAGGCGCGGGGTGCAGTCACCACTTCATTATGCCCGGCGGGACGCCGGTTTCCCGGAAGTTGTGACCAGCGCTACTGCCCCGGGTTCTCCCGCGCAAGGTAGGCCTCCACGGCGGCGCCGAGGTCGTCGGCGTCGGGAAGCTCATCGTTCTCGTTGGCCAGGAGCGACCGGCGCACGATGCCGTCCGACTTTTCGTCGTACCGGGTTTCGAGGCGGGACACCACCTGCTGGACTTCTTCGGACGCCTCGATCTGCTCGGCAATCTGGCGGCTGACCTCACGGCCCGATTCGCGGAGCCGGTCGGTGGGCAGCATGAGGGACGTGGCGGCGCCCAGGTATTCCAGGCCGGCGACGGCGGCGGTCGGGTATTCAGCCTCAGCCAGGTAGTGCGGGACATGGATGACGTACCCGGCAACGTTGCGTCCGGCCTCCACGAGGCGCAGCTCCAGGATGTGGCCCACGGCGGCAGGAACTTCGACGGTGGGCTTCCATACCGAAATGCCCTCGATCAGTTCAGGCCGGTTGCCGTGCACGGTCACGCCCACAGGCCGGGTGTGCGGCACCGGCATGGGAATCGAGTGGATCCAGGTGACCAGGTTGACGTCCAGTTTCTCCACGATGTTCACCACGGCGCGGGCGAACCGTTCCCATTGCAGGTCAGGTTCGAAGCCGGCCAGGAGGAGGAACGGCTTACCCAGCCCGTCCACCAGCCGGTACAGGGCCAGCCGGGGCTCCTGGTAGTCCTGGATGTGGTCTTCGACAAAGCTCAGGTGCGGCCGCCGGGACCGGTAGTCGATCAGCTGGTCGGCATCGAAGACTGCCACCGGCTGGGCATCAAGGGAGTCCAGCAGCTCGGAGTTAATCTGCTTCACCACGTGGCCTGCGTCGGCAAACCCGGTGAAACCCATGACCATGTTCAGCCCCTGGAGTTCGGGGCTGTGGAACAGCTCGATGTTGCTGGCATAGAGCGCGTCGGGGTCCAGCAGGGAGCCGGAAATCCGTTCAAGCACGGCATGTTCCTTTCAGGGGTGCGGGTGGACATCATTCATAACGCTGCAAGGGCACGCGGCATTCCACCGGCCGGTGTGGCGCACCTCTCAGGAAATTCTCCTGCGGCACCGGGGAAGGACTACGATCGGAACTGGCCTGCCAGGCGGGCTTGCACCCACCCGGTGACCGTCCAGAACGGGCGGATCCGGACCAGCATGGCAGAGCGCCCAACATGCATCCCTGCCCGAACGTTTCGAGAATTGAGGACTCATCCCTGTGGTCAAGAATACTGAAGTCAACCTTAGTACCGTCTCTCGGGACCTGAAGAAGAGCCCCAGCGACGCCGTGGTCATCGGGGTGGGGCAGGGAACCGATGGCCCCGTCCTGTTGGACAACCCGCTGACGGCGAAGTCCGCCGAGGCACTCGCAGACTCCCTCAGCGCACTGGGGGTAACCGGCGCTGCCGACCAACTGGTCCGCCTGCCGGGCCTGCCGGAAACCGGCGCCGGCATCCTGGTCCTCGCCGGCGTCGGCAAGGTTCCTGCCACGGGGGCGCTTACGGGTGAGGCACTCCGCAGGGCTGCAGGATCGGCCGTCCGGCAGCTGGCCGGCCTGGCCACGGTCACCCTGGCGTTTCCGACGGCGACGGTGCAGGACGTCACGGCCGTCGCCGAAGGCGCCGCGCTGGGTGCGTATTCCTTCACCGAGTTCCGATCCTCCGCGGACGGACTCAAGGATCCTGTCCGCAATGCCGTGATCTTCACCGGCCTGGCCGGCAGCGCGGACCTGGACGCGGGCCTGAAGCGTGCCGGGCTGGTGGCCAGGGCCGTGAACCACACCCGTTCCCTCGTCAACACGCCGCCCAGCCACCTGTACCCAGAATCCTTTGCGGAGGCAGCCAAGGACCTGGCCAAAGGCCTGCCCGTCAAGGTAACCGTCTGGGACGAGAAGCGCCTTGAAAAGGAAGGCTATGGCGGCATCATGGGCGTGGGCAAGGGCTCCACGCGCCAGCCGCGCCTGGTCAAGGTCGAGTACTCCCCCGCCAAGGCCACCGCCAAGATCGCCCTCGTCGGCAAGGGCATCACCTTCGACACCGGCGGCATCTCCATCAAGCCGGCCCTGAACATGGGCGACATGAAGAGCGACATGGCGGGCGCCGCCGTCGTCCTTAACACTGTCCTGGCCCTCGCCGGACTGGGCCTGCCGGTCAAGGCCACCGCGTGGCTCTGCATCGCGGAGAACATGCCCGGCGGTGGCGCCTCACGCCCTGCTGACGTCCTGACCATGTTCGGCGGCAAGACCGTGGAAGTCCTTAATACCGACGCCGAAGGCCGGCTGGTCATGGCCGACGGCATCGTCGCTGCCAGCCGCGAATACCCGGACGCCATCATCGACGTCGCCACCCTCACCGGTGCGCAACTGATCGCGCTGGGCAACCGCACCGCAGGAATCATGGGATCGGACAGTGTCACAGGTGCGCTCAAGGCAGCGGCTGACCGTGCCGGTGAACTGGTCTGGCCCATGCCCCTGCCCGAGGAACTGCGCCCCACCCTCGATTCACAGGTGGCGGACCTGGCCAACATCGGCGAACGGCACGGCGGCATGATGACCGCCGCCGTGTTCCTGCGCGAGTTCGTGGGTAAGGACAAGGCAGGCGAACAGATCCCCTGGGCGCACATCGACATCGCAGGACCGTCCTTTAATAACGGCAGCCCTTACGGCTACACCCACAAGCAGGGCACCGGATGCACCGTGCGTACCCTGGTTGCCTACGTGGAGGACATCCTGGCCGCTGCCTAGGAACGGCTGCAGCCCCGGTACCACGCGGCTCTGGGCACAGGTGATCCCTGTGCCACAGAGCCGCGTGACACTGGACACAAGCGCTCCACAAACGCAACGCCAAGGTGGAGCATGGATAGGTGGTTCGCTAAGGTGAACCACGGTAGTCACAAATGCAAGAGGGTTGCCCTGCTGACATAATCACGGCAGTGCAAGTTCCAAGACCAGATGATGCGCGCTGATCGCGTCATCGTTCACGCGAGGGAGCGTTTTAGTGGCCGATCAGGCAACTGCGCAAGAATTCGACATCCTGGTACTCGGTGGCGGCAGCGGCGGATACGCTGCAGCGCTGCGGGCGGTACAACTCGGCCTCACCGTCGGCCTCGTGGAGAAGGGCAAGCTGGGCGGCACCTGCCTCCACAACGGCTGCATCCCCACCAAGGCCCTGCTGCACTCCGCAGAGCTGGCCGACCACGCCCGTGATTCCGCCAAGTACGGCGTGAATGTCACCCTCGACGGCATCGACATCAATGCCGTCAACGCGTACAAGGACGGCATCATCGCCGGCAAGTACAAGGGCCTGCAGGGTCTCATCAAGTCCAAGGGCATCACCGTCATCGAGGGTGAAGGCAAGCTGCAGGGCACCGACACCGTCGTAGTGAACGGCACGGCGTACAAGGGCAAGAACATCGTCCTGGCCACCGGTTCCTACTCGCGCACCCTTCCGGGCCTCGAAATCGGCGGCAAGGTCATCACCTCCGACCAGGCGCTGACCATGGACTACATCCCCAAGAGCGCCATCATCCTGGGCGGCGGCGTCATCGGCGTCGAATTCGCCTCGGTCTGGAAGTCATTCGGCGTGGACGTCACCATCGTCGAAGGCCTGCCCTCCCTCGTTCCCAACGAGGACGCCACCATCGTCAAGAACTTCGAGCGTGCCTTCAAGAAGCGCGGCATCAAGTTCTCCACCGGCATCTTCTTCCAGGGCGTGGAGCAGAATAACGACGGCGTCAAGGTCACCCTGGTGGACGGCAAGACGTTCGAAGCGGACCTGCTGCTGGTCGCCGTCGGCCGCGGCCCCGTCACGGCCAACCTGGGCTACGAGGAAGCCGGCGTCACCATCGACCGCGGCTTCGTCATCACCAACGAGCGCCTCCACACCGGCGTCGGCAACATCTACGCCGTCGGCGACATCGTCCCCGGCGTACAGCTGGCCCACCGCGGCTACCAGCAGGGCATCTTCGTGGCCGAGGAAATCGCCGGCCTGAAGCCTGTGGTGGTCGAGGACATCAACATCCCGAAGGTCACCTACTCCGAACCCGAAATCGCTACCGTCGGCTACACCGAGAAGGCTGCCAAGGAAAAGTTCGGCGACGACCAGGTCCAGACCCAGGAATACAACCTGGCCGGCAACGGCAAGAGCTCCATCCTGGGCACCTCCGGCCTGGTCAAGCTGGTCCGCCAGAAGGACGGCCCCGTGGTGGGCGTCCACATGATCGGTGCCCGCATGGGCGAGCAGGTGGGCGAGGCCCAGCTGATCGTGAACTGGGAAGCCTACCCGGAAGACGTGGCGCAGTTGCTGCACGCCCACCCCACCCAGAACGAAGCCCTCGGCGAAGCGCACCTGGCGCTGGCCGGCAAGCCGCTGCACGGCTAGTTCCCCCCAGCATTACCAGGCCCGGTGCACCCGGCCGTACAGACCGGGTGCACTAGGCTTCCAACAAGGCAGCAATCATTCGCACTAAAGATCAATAAGGAGAACGGGGACGACATGTCTGAATCCGTTAACTTGCCCGCCCTCGGTGAGAGTGTCACCGAAGGAACCGTCACCCGCTGGCTCAAGCAGGTAGGTGACCGGGTAGAGGTGGACGAGCCGCTGCTCGAAGTCTCCACCGACAAAGTAGACACTGAAATCCCCTCTCCTGTAGCTGGCGTGATTGAAGAAATCCTGGTCGCTGAAGATGAGACCGCCGAGGTAGGCGCACCGCTGGTGCGCATCGGCGACGGCTCCGGCGGCGGCTCCGCGCCGGCCGAAGAAGCTCCCGCTGCCGCTCCCGCCGAAGAGGCACCTGCGGCTGCTCCCGCTCAGGAAGCCCCCGCTGAAGCGGCGCCTTCACAGGAAGCCCCGGCCCAGGAAGCCCCGGCTGCCGGCGGCGAGAGCCACGAAGTAACCCTCCCCGCACTGGGCGAGAGCGTCACTGAAGGCACCGTCACCCGCTGGCTCAAGGCCGTGGGCGACGCCGTCGAGGTCGACGAACCCCTGCTCGAGGTTTCCACCGACAAGGTGGACACCGAGATCCCGTCCCCCGTTGCCGGCACCCTGCAGGAAATCCGCGTCAACGAGGACGAGACCGCCGAGGTTGGTTCCGTGCTCGCCGTCATCGGCTCCGGCGCCCCCGCTGCCGCGGCTCCGCAGGCTGCGCCCGCAGCTCCCCAGCAGGAAGCCCCCAAGCCCGCACCGGCAGAGTCCGCTCCCGCGCAGACCGCGCCCGCCCAGGCCGTTCCCGCCCAGCAGGCTCCTGAGCAGGCTGCACCGGCCGCGTCGCAGGCTGCCCAGGCTCCTGCTCCGGCAGCCCAGGAAGCCGCACCGGCCGCAGGTTCGGAATCCGGCTACGTCACTCCCCTGGTCCGCAAGCTGGCCAACCAGCATGGCGTGGACATTTCCTCTCTGTCCGGCACCGGTGTTGGCGGCCGCATCCGCAAGCAGGATGTGATAGCCGCCGCTGAAGCCAAGGCCGCTCCCGCCGCGGCTCCGGCCGCAGCCCCCGCCGCTTCGGCCCCCGCCGCGTCGGGTGCAGCCGCCTCCTCGCTGCGCGGAACCACCCAGAAGGCTCCCCGCATCCGCCAGGTCATCGCCCGCCGCATGCGCGAGTCCCTCGAGGTCTCCACCCAGCTCACGCAGGTGCACGAAGTGGACATGACCAAGGTGGCCAAGCTCCGCCTCAAGGCCAAGAACTCGTTCCAGGCCCAGAACGGCACCAAGCTGACCTTCCTGCCCTTCATCGCCAAGGCAGTAGCCGAAGCCCTCAAGCAGCACCCCAAGCTCAACGCTGCGTACGACGAGGACAAGCAGGAAATCACCTACCACAACGCCGAGCACCTGGCGATCGCCGTCGACACCGACAAGGGCCTGCTGGTTCCGGTCATCGCCGACGCCGGCAACCTGAACCTCGCCGGCCTGGCCGGCAAGATCGCCGATGTTGCCTCCCGTACCCGCGACGGCAAGATCGGTCCGGACGAACTGTCCGGCGGCACGTTCAGCATCACCAACATCGGTTCGGTGGGCGCCCTGTTCGATACCCCGATCATCAACCAGCCGCAGGTGGGCATCCTCGGTACCGGTGCCATCGTCAAGCGCCCCGTTGTGGTTGCTGACGAAAACGGTGACGACTCGATCGCCATCCGCTCCATGATGTACCTGTCCCTGACGTACGACCACCGCCTGGTGGACGGTGCTGACGCAGGCCGGTTCCTCCAGACCCTGAAGGCACGCCTCGAAGAAGGCGCGTTCGAAGCGGACCTGGGGCTGTAACAGCCAGCCACGAACGACGGCGGCGGGCGCCAACGGTGGGATGACCACCGGCGGCGCGCGCCGCCGTCGCGGTTTAACGGGCAGCCGGCAGGGATGCCCAGCGTGGCTTTGCTACGGGCCGTAGAACAGACTGGCTAAGCTGGAGCCATGACTATCCTCTTTAACATCCTGGTATTCCTGCACGTGGTGGGCGCGGCCATGATTGTGGGCTACTGGATCGCCACGATGCGGACCCCCACCGTACATCCGCGCCAGCGTGATGGCGCCTTCCTGCAGCTCCTCACCGGCATTGCCATGATGGGCATCCTTCCGTTCCTGCCCGATTCGGATCCCAACTACGCCAAACTGGGCATCAAGTTCGTCATCGCCATCGTGGTGGCCGTCCTGGCCGTGATCGGAACGCGCAAGGTCAAGAACGGCCAGCCCGTCTCCACCGGCCTCGCCCACAGCGTCGGTGGCCTGGCCCTGGTCAACATCGCCATCGCCACCCTCTGGCAGTAACTTCCCAGGCCGGACAGCCGGTCATAATGCTCTGAGAGCGGATTATCCGTGCAAGTCATGGGCCGGATCCCTAGGATGGGGAGCGGTGGGCCCGGCCATGCTGCCGGACCCGGACCGAATCGACGTTGAGGAGAGACATGGCTACAACACGCAACGCCCACACCGTATGGACCGGAAGCCTGACCGAAGGCTCGGGCAACACCACCCTGGACAGCTCCGGCCTGGGCACCTTCGATGTCACCTGGAAGGCGCGCACCGAGGCTGCCGGCGGAAAGACCAGCCCGGAAGAGCTGATCGCCGCCGCGCACTCGGCCTGCTTCTCCATGGCTTTCAGCCACGAACTCAGCCAGGCGGGCTTCACGCCGGAAGAGGTCAACACCAAATCGGAGGTTGGCTTCCAGCCCGGAACCGGGATCACCGGCAGCCACCTCACCCTGAACGCCCGGATCCCCGGCATCTCGCAGGAAGACTTCCAGCGCATTGCCGAGGCCGCGAAGAAGGGTTGCCCCGTGTCCCAGGCCCTGGCCGGCATCGAGATCACCCTCGACGCCACGCTGCAGTCCTAGGCCACACCGCCGCGCCAAACGCCAAAGGCCCTGCCTTTCCGGAATCCCGGAAAGGCAGGGCCTTTGTTGTTCCTGGTGGCGCTAGCCTTCGTGCCTTCGGGCCGGAAGCGGAGCGGGCAGCACCTTGCGGTAGCCGGAGCGGGCCGGCGGCCGGTCAGTCGGCAGTTCCTGGATCATTTCCTTCAGTGCCCCAATGCCGTACTCCAACTGGGGATCACGTCCGGCAGCATAGGCATGCGGCGGGTACGCCACCTCGATATCCGGATCAACTCCGTAGTTCTCCACGCTCCAGCCAACGCCGCCGCTGAACCAGTTCGCATAGCGGGGCTGGGTGACGCCGGTGCCGTCCGCCAGCGCAAACCGGTTGTCGATGCCGACAACGCCGCCCCACGTGCGCGTTCCGATCACCGGCCCGATGCCCCGCAGCTTTGACACCTGGGTGATGATGTCGCCGTCTGAGCCGGCAAATTCATCCGCCAGGATGATGACTGGCCCCCTCGGCGCGTGGTGGGGGTAGGTGCGGGGCTTCTCCCCGCGCGGCATGCTCCACCCCGTGACCTTGCGGCCGATGAGCTCAGCCACAAGCTGTGATGTGTGGCCCCCGCGGTTGCGGCGGACATCGACGATCAGTCCATCAAATGCGGTTTCCGTGTCCAGGTCCCGGTGGAGCTGGGCCCAGCCGTTGGCCATCATGTCGGGAATGTGCAGGTAGCCGAAGGTTCCGTTGGAGGCCTCGCGGACGGTCCGCCGGTTGCCCGCCACCCATTCCTGGTACCGCAGGCGCTCCTCATCCTTGACAGGGACGACGGCGACCCGGCGCTGGGTGCCTTCAGCGCCGCCGTGTCCGGGACCGTTGAGGAGGGTGAGTTCCACAGCGCGGCCGGCGGCTCCCACCAGCTGCATGGCAGGGGTTACGTTTTCGGAGAGCGGGACGCCGTCGACGGCCAGCAGGACGTCCCCCGCCTTGGCACCGACGCCCGGCCGGGTGAGCGGGGAGGTGGCCAGCGGGTCAGAGGACTCGCCCGCCAGGATGCGGGTGATTTCCCAGCCCCGCGCGGTGTGCGAGAGGTCGGCGCCGAGCCTGCCCTGTCCGCGGCTGCCGCGCTCGGTGACCGCGGCGGGGCGCACGTACGCGTGGGACGTTCCGAGTTCGCCGTGCAGTTCCCACAGCAGGTCCACCAGGTCATCGTGGGAGCCCAGCCGATCCACCAGGGGACGGTAGCGGGCGTGGATGGATTCCCAGTCCTGGCCGGCCATGTCCTCGGTCCAGAAGAAGTCGCGCTGCAGCCGCCAGGCTTCGTCAAATGCCTGTCCCCAGACGCTGAGCGGGTCCATCAGGACACGGATCCGGCCCAGGTCCACCTTGACCACCTTGCCCGATTCCTCGTCCGCCTTGGCGTCCGACGGAACCACGGTGACCTGCTTGTCGGCAACCACCACCACCTTGCTGCGATCGCCGGAGAGGCGGTAGCTGTCCACAGCATCCACCAGGGTGGCCTGCTTGCGCCGGGTGATGTCGTACCGGACCAGGCTGGGACGGGCGTCCTTGTCCTCCTGGCTGGCCTTCCCGTCGCCGGTCACGCCTGCCAGGACGGAGTCGAGCCAGAGGAGCGCACCGTCAACCGTCTTCAGTGAACTGTAGTTGCCCTGTGGCACGGGGACACCGATCACGCGGTGGGCCAGGCCCTCCGCATCCACCTTGACCGCAGGCACGGGGCTTTCCCCTGCCTCGGCTGCATCCGTGGACTTCGCGTCCGTGCCGGTATCCAGCTCCGCGCCCGCGGGATCAACCGACGGGCCAAAGGGCGACGGCGTCTCAGCCGCGAGTGCCACCAGGTAGGGCTTGATGGGGCTGGGGAAGGAGAGATCGAACGAATGTCCGTCGTACACGGGGTCGAAGCTGCGGTTGGACAGGAAGGCGAGGAATTTGCCGTCCGGGGTGAACGCAGGCGACGCGTCGCGGAAGCGGCCGTCGGTAACGTCCACCGGCTCGGCGTCGAGCCGGTCCACGGTGGCCAGGCGCAGCCGGCTGCGCGAACCAAAGGAGGTGACGGGCTCCGACCAGGCCAGCCAGCGCGAGTCCGCCGACCAAGCGAGTTCGGAAATGCTCCCTTCCCCGATGCTGGCCACCTGGCTGAGGGCGCCGCTGCGGGTGTCCAGTATGTATACGTCGCCGAACGATGTTCCCAGGGCAACCCAGCGGCCGTCGGGACTTGCCTCCAGGGAACTGGCACGGGACGGCGTCGGTACGGTGATGCCTGCTTCCGCCGGGGTTGCCTGGGCAGCCGGGGCGGGAGCTGCATCCGTGGGCGCCACGTCGGCCTGCTGCTCCTCATCCGAGGGTACGTGTGCCGCGGCTCCCGCGGGCTTGCCACTGGACGCGGGAACAGGCCGGGGAAGGCTGACTGCGTCAGTGTCCTCCCCGCCGGTTGCCGCCTCCGCGGAAGCATTCGCGGGAGGGTTGGAAGGAGCGCCCGCGACGGCGGCCGGGACGCTGCCGGACTGCGGATCCAGCTGCGCTGCGGTGTGCGGAACGGGAGCGGCGATGTCCTTGATGTGCAGGGCTTCCACGCCGTCGTGGTCGGCAATGTAGGCGATGCGGCCGTCCCCGAGCGGCCTGGGCAGCCGGCCGCGGACGCCCGGGGTGGCCTCGATGATGCGGGATGGACCGTCTTTGTGCCGCAGCCAGTGGATGGTGCCGTGGGATTCAACGGCACTGGCGGCGCCGGCCATATCCGGCGCCACCGCCCCCAGGTGCTTGACGGCGTCGAGCAATGCGGGGCGCCTGGTCTGTGAGGCGGAGCCGAGGGTGATGTCCAGCTTTACCGCGTCCGAGCCCAGGTCATGGAGGACCCAGAGTTCCCCTGCGGATTCAAAGATGACCCGCTTGCCGTCAGTGGCTGCATGCCGGACGTAGAAGTCCTGGTGGTCGGTGTGCCGGCGCAGGTCCTTACCGCTGGGCAGGACCGAGTACAGGTTGCCGTAGCCCTCATGGTCTGACAGGAACGCGATCCGGCCCTCCACCCAGAGGGGATCGGTGAGGTTGCCGTCGAGGTCCGGGAGCAGGCGTTCGAACTCACCGTTGCCGTCGCGGTCGATCCACAATTTCCCTGCCGTTCCGCCGCGGTACCGCTTCCACCATGCCGGTTCGCGGGACAGTACGCTTGCCAGCACTACAGGGCGTTCATCGCCTACCTCGGGACCGAAGGCAACGGACTCAACCGGCCCGTAGGGAAGCTCCTGGGCCCAGCCGCCCTCGAGGGGAACACTGTAGGCGTGAGTGTGCCGGCTTTCGGCCTGGCGGAAGGCACTGGTGACCACCACGGAGCCCCCGGTGGTGAATCCCTTGACCTTAGTGCTGCTGTGGCCGAAATAGGTGAGCTGCCGGTACCCGCCGCCGTCGACCTGTGCGGAGACCACCTCCGGTGCCGTTCCCTGCACGACGGTCCACACCAGGCGCTTACCGTCGGGCGTGAAGCGCGGGTTGCGGGCAGGGAGCTGGAGCGACGAGACACGCCAGGCCCGGCCGCCGCCCAGGGGCGCAATCCACACGTCATCCTCGGCCACGAAAGTGACCAGATCACCATGCAAATGCGGGAAACGGAAGTAGCTCGAAGAGGTCATCGTTCGATCATAGTCAACTGCTACCCCGCCCCACGGGAGCTACACGGCCCGGGCTGCCGTGGTGAGATGGACCCATGCACATTGTCATGGCCGGCGCCTCCGGGCTTATCGGTACTTACATGTCCGCAGCATTC
The DNA here is from genome assembly GCF_059414985.1 of Arthrobacter sp. SAFR-044. Taxonomy (NCBI): domain Bacteria; kingdom Bacillati; phylum Actinomycetota; class Actinomycetes; order Micrococcales; family Micrococcaceae; genus Arthrobacter; species Arthrobacter sp. SAFR-044. The sequence continues at coordinate 228,782 of NZ_JBPFDN010000009.1, forward strand.
CGCCGTGCCGCCCACTCGGTGGTGACGCTGGTCCGCAGGCCCCCGGCAAGCGCCGCCGAAGTCCGCTGGGACCCGGCGGCAGGTGTCCTCGATCCCGGTGTTTTTGCCGGTGTCGACGCGGTGGTGAACCTCTCCGGCGCCGGCATCGGTGACCGGCCGTGGACCCGGAGGCGCGTGGCGGAGTTGTTCAGTTCACGGCTGGGACCAACCAGGACGCTGGTGCAGGCCATGGCACGGGCCGATACGCCACCAGCCACCTTCATCAGCCAGTCAGGTGCCAACTACTACGGTGATGCCGGCAACACTGTCCTGCGCGAGGACGCTCCGGCAGGCTCCGGGACGCTGGCGCAGATCTGCCTGGAATGGGAGCAGGCGGCTCTGATGGCGCCGCCGGGAGTGCGGGTGGTGACGCCCCGTACCGGGGTGGTGTTCAGCCGTTCCGGTGGAGCGCTGGGCAAGCTGCTCCCGCTGCTGCGCCTGGGTGTGGGCGGTCCATTCGGAAACGGCCGGCAGTTCTGGCCCTGGGTGACGCTTCCCGACGTATCGGCCGCGTTCCTGTTCCTCCTGGGCTCCCCGGTCTCCGGCCCGGTCAATGTGGCTGCCCCTGAGCAGGCGGACGTGAACACCATCGTGGCGGCGCTGGCCCACGCGCTGCACCGGCCTGCCGTGCTGCGGGTTCCTGCCCCCGTGCTGCGCACCGTGATGCCCGGTTTGGCCGAGGAACTGCTGCTTGGGAGCCAGCGGATGGAGCCTGCTGTCCTGGCGGCTGCCGGGTTCCAGTGGCAGCACGGGCACCTGGCAGACGCTGCACGCTGGGTGGCCGGAAAGACCGGCACCTCCTAGCCGTGCGCAGGGAATCGGACAACAGCCGGTGTGCCTGTTTACGGGCCCGGCAGGATGTCACTCACCCGCCACTGTCCATCCACGGACACCAGGACCAGCCGAAGTACCTGCGGCCGGGTGGGTGTCCCCGTGGCCAGCACCGTGCCAGCCGCGTCCACCATCCGGTATCCGGAGGTAGCGGACACTGCCCGCACCACGGCATGGACGTCGGTGGCGCCGTCTTCCGAAGCCAGCTCTGAAAGCGTGGTGGTGAATCCGGCGAGGCGCTGGCCGGAGGCGGCGAACTGGCGGGCGATACGCTGGTCCGCGGCGGCTGCCGATGACCCGGGGGCGTTCACGTCTGCCAGGAGTTCCACGCCCCCGGTGCTGAAAGCGTAGTCCCGCAGCGCCGCCAGCCCCTGCGCAGCTGCCACGGGATCAACTGCTGCGGCCTGGAGCCGCGCAACGTCAACGGGTACCGCAGCTCCTGCCCCTCCACCGGCACTGACTGCGGCCGAGGGCGAGGGCGCAGACAGCGGTGGCAGCCCGTTTGCACCACCCACATGCCGCGTGCTGTCCCCCGCGGACGATGACACCCACCACACCACTGCCGCCGCCGCGGCAATGAGCGGCAGGACGGACCGCAGGAGCACCCGCCGAACCTGGCCACCAATGGGGCCATCCACGTGTTTTCCCCGGGACTCCCCCGCGGCTTTCGCCCCTGGCCAGGTTCTGTCCCGCGCCGGTGATGGCGCCTCGTTCCGCGCCTGTGACAGCCGTGCCGGTGCAGGCCGTCCGGGCCAGCGGGATGACGCCGCCCGGCGGCGCAACCCCTGGAGTTTCATTCGCAGTCCGCTGCCCTTCCCCGCAGCGGGAACCTGTCGCCGCGTCATCAGCTCGGGCAGGACAGTGGGATGGACGGCATCGGAGAGGTCCACGGGGTGTGGTTCTGCGCTGCGGTAAACAGCAGTAGCCAGCGCCAGCGCATCAGGCCGCAGCCGCCGCTCGTCGTTCAAGCCTGCCTCCAGTGCAGCCGCAAGGTCTTTGGGAACGCCGGGAACCAGGAGCGGCAGGGGCGGGCGGTCTGCCGTGCGCCCGGGCGCTTCCCCCGTGAGGCAGTACCACCCGAGGGCCGCCAGCGAGTACACGTCGCGTTCCGGCTGGAGGCCTGCACGGACGGCGTCCACCGGGGCGGGGTCCAGGAAACCGCCCGTTCCCACGGTCCTGCCGCCCGGGTCGCCGAGCATCCTGGCGACGCCCAGGTCCGACAGCATCGGTTTTCCCTGGCCGGTAAACAGGACGTTTCCCGGCGAGACGTCGGAGTGCGTGAAGCCTTTGCCGTGCAGGTAAGCCAGTGCCTGCGCGATGGGCGTCAGGACTGTGACCGTCTCCCCCACGCTGAGGCTGCCGCGGGCGGACACCAACTGCGCCAGGGACCCGCCGGGAGCATAATCCATGATCAAGGCTGTGCCGCTGCAGGGTTCCGTCCCCTCCACCGCCTCGTGGGCCCTGATCAGGTGCTGGTGGTCAAGGACGGACAGGATGCGGATCTCCCGCCGCACGTCGTCGCCGGTGATGGTCGTGCCGCTGCGCCTCCTGCTTCCGCTGGCACGGAAGCACTTCACGGCGCATTCCCGGCCCGTCCGTTGTTCCCTTGCCAGCCACACGTCCGCGCTGCCGCCCCTCCCCAGCAGCCGGCCGACGTCGTAACCGGGAACCTCAGGTGCCTGTGCATCGTCCATGGTCCATGTCTAGCCGAGTTCCGGCCTTGCTGCAGAAGTTATCCACAGCCCGTGGCGGGCGCAGTCACAAAGAGTGCGCGCGGTGAGCTTGGACACTAAACCGGGCCGGTTCGGCTGCGGGGTCTAAGCTGGATGCCATGACTCTTGAGTTTTCACAGCTGGGTCTTGCCCCCGACTTCGTTGATTACATGGACGGCTGGGATGCCCAGCGCGAACTCCATGACAAAGTTGTCGCCGGAAGTGCGCCCAGCACAGTCCTTCTTTTGGAGCATGCCGCTGTATATACGGCAGGCAAGCTCACCGAGGACCACGAGCGGCCCTTTGACGGTACGCCGGTTGTCGCGGTGGACCGCGGCGGCAAACTTACCTGGCATGGCCCCGGACAGCTGGTTGCGTACCCCATCCTGAAGCTGAAGAACCGCTCCGGAATCAGGGACTACGTGGAGCGCCTTGAAGAGATCATGATCACCGTGATGGCCGACTACGGCATTAACGCCGAACGCATCAAGGGCCGCGCGGGTGTGTGGATCAAGGCCGATTCCAAAGGCCCCGACCGCAAGATTGCAGCTATCGGCATCCGCGTCCTGAACGGCGTTACCATGCACGGCGTCGCCATCAACTGCAGCAACGACCTGGCAGCGTACGGCCAGATCATTGCCTGCGGCATCACCGACGCCGGAGTAACCACCATGTCCCTGGAAACGGGCAAGGACATCCGGCCCGCGGACATTGCGGACCGGTTCGTGGCGGAATTCCGCAAGCATGAAGAAGCATTGGTTTCGAGCCCTGAAGGAGCTCTACTGTGACATTGGCACCTGAAGGCCGGAAGATGCTGCGGATCGAGCAGCGCAACGCTGCGGTCCCGGTGGAGCGCAAGCCCGAGTGG